>JBGOTD010000042.1:0-6815 GCA_041476285.1 Candidatus Micrarchaeaceae archaeon | reverse complement strand
GGCGAACCGCAGACAAAGATTATCTTGTTTGGCATGTAAGATTAACCAACCTAAATTCTAAAAGGTTTGGCATCAGTCTGCCTCTCCTCCCATATCGCCCATTCCTCCAGGGCCTCCGCCTCCTCTTGGCTTGCTCCTTGAGCTTATCATGTCATCTATTCTGAGGATTATCTCCGCAGCTTCGCTGGCACTGTCTATTGCCTGGCTCTTCACCTTCATCGGCTCGAAGACTCCCTGCTTGCTCATGTCGCTTACCGTATTCTTGAATATGTCAACTCCATAAGCGCTTCCATCCTTTGACTTGTGCTTGCTCCTGAGCTGCACCAATGTGTCAATCGCGTCCATTCCGGCGCTTTCACACAGCGTTTTTGGTATCGCCTCTAATGCATCTGCAAATTTCTGTATTGCAAGCTGCTCCCTTCCGCCGACATCTCCTGAATACGTCCTCAAGCCGTTTGCAATGTCTATCTCTATGCTGCCTCCTCCTATTACGTACTTGCCGTCAACAACAACGCTTGAAATCGCACCTATCACGTCTGTTATCGAGCGCTCTGCCTCGTCGACAACGTGTTCTGTGCCGCCTCTTACGAAGATTGTTACGCTCTTCGGGTCCTTGCATTTCTCAACGAAAACCATCCGCTCTCCGGCTATCTTCCTCTCTTCTACCAGTCCTGCAAAGCCGAGATCCTTCGAACCAAGGTCGTCAAGACTTGTAACTATCTTTGCCTTTGATGCCCTTGAAAGCTTCTCTATGTCGCTCTTCTTTACCCTTCTTACTGCTATTATCCCTGCCTTTGCAAG
The DNA here is from genome assembly GCA_041476285.1 of Candidatus Micrarchaeaceae archaeon. GTDB lineage: Archaea > Micrarchaeota > Micrarchaeia > Micrarchaeales > Micrarchaeaceae > UBA12276. Next base: position 6,014 of record JBGOTD010000042.1, on the reverse strand, counting down.
GAAGTGCTGAGCAACATCGTCTATTCCCTTTTGGGTGAATATGACATTTGCACCGCTTTTCTTTATCTTGTCGACCATCTCACGCAGTGTGCGTTCCTCCTGTTGTAGGAATGCCTGCATCTGTTCCGGTGACGTTATCTCTATTCTTGCATCTGTCTCTGTTTTCTCTATTTCAAGTGCCAGGTCAAGAAGGGCTATCTTCGCATTTGTGACGGACTTTGGCATTCCCGGATGCGCGATCTCCTTGTCTATCAGCACGCCGTTTATGAATTGAGTATCGCCTACGTTTCCACCTGCCTTCTTTTCAACCTTTATGAAATCGTGGTCCACTATTGTTTTTCCGCTAGCGTCCTTCTCCATTACCTGCTTTACCGCATCGATTACCATCTTTCCTAATTTTTTCTTCGTTTCTTCGTCACCTACGTTCTTTGAACCCATTGAAACCATTGCAATCTTCTGCAATGTCTGTTCGTCCTTTATGTCTACGGACTTGGCGTATTCGTTAAGTATGTCATTTGCCTTATCTGCAGCCATCTTGTAGCCGCGGATTACTGTGGTTGGATGTATGCCCTGATCGAGAAGGTCTCCTGCGCCCTTTAGAAGCTCACCAGCAAGTATGACTACGCTTGTTGTTCCGTCACCCACCTCCTTGTCCTGCGTCTTTGCTATGTTTACCATTATCTTTGCTACCGGGTGCTCAACATTCATCTCCTCGAGTATTGTCGCACCGTCGTTTGTTATTGTCACATCGCCAAGATCGCTTACCATCATCTTGTCCATGCCCTTTGGGCCGAGAGTCGTCTTTACTGCACCTGCAACGGCTATAGCCACTGCAATATTGGTGCGCTGGGCATCTCTGCCTAACAATCTTGTAGATCCTTCTGGAAGCAATAGGACCTGTTGTCCGCCTAAATTATTTTCTGCCATATAATCACTTATTTGAGCGTAAATCCAACTAACTAACTAGAAAAACTTTGTTGAAATAGAGCCATGCACATCAGCCACGCACGGCGTATTTGACACTAATACTATTGAAGGGACAAAATATTTATACATTACCCTTAGGGGAGCCGCCAGGCAGCTTTGAGACTATGCCCTCAAAAACCCTATAAATCTCATTATCCTCAAGCACCGGTACCTTCCCAGTGTCGCTAAGCGAGTTGAACTTCACGTCAAATCTTACTGTACCAAGCAGCTCAGTTTCAAGCTTTTCAACCACATCATTTGTATTTTTGCTTATTTCGCCATCAGACATGTTCTCGACAACGCCTAAAATCGCCACATTTAGCCTTTTAGCCATGAGCCCCGACCTTATGGAGTTTATTGCTGCTATCCTCTGCGGGGTTGTTACTATTACAAAGCCGTCAAGATCAAGAACCTGCATTATTGTAAGCGGTGCATCGCTAGACCCTGGCGGAAGGTCGAGTATAAGATAATCAAGCTCGCCCCATTCTGTATTTTCAAAGAATTCGCCAAGCATCTTCACCATCATCGGCCCGCGCCATATTATGGGTTTTTCCGGATCAGTCATCAAAATCGAGGTCGACGCAATTTTGACCCCATGCTTTTCTATAGGTATGAGCGGTAATTTTGGAGAGTCCAGTCTGTCTTCCATTCCTATGAACAGTGAAACGTTTGGCGTATCTATATCTGCATCGAGAAGCCCGACCTTGAACCCCATTTTTGCAAGCACATAGGCTATGTTAACTGCTATTGTTGTCTTACCAACCCCTCCCTTTGCGCTGTAGATTCCTATCTTGTGCCTTATATTTGAAAGTTTTTCCCGCAGTCTCTCCTTCTGCCTTATTACACCAACAAAAGAGGGGTGCATTCTTGGCGAAGTCTCCTCTTCAGCCATGATTTCACAATACGGTTATGGTTCTCAGATTTATATTATATTTAGTGGAAAAAGTACCAGAAGTGCAACCATTCAAATCAAATAGAGTTAAATAACTTTCTAATCATAAATTATCTCTAATAGAAAATCTATTTATAAGGCGAGAAAATGAAAATAAGTGATTTGAAAGTCGGTGCAAGCAACGTTACCGTTCAAGCAAAGGTAACGCAGAAGGACGCACCAAGAGAAGTTGTAACCAAGTATGGTAAACGATTAAGTGTAGCAAACATAACGCTTCAGGACGACACAGGCTCGATATCGATGTCCTTATGGGGCAATGATATAAATACCGTTGACGTCGGCGACACAATAGAGGTCACAAACGGCTATGTTAACGAGTTCAGGGGCACGCCACAACTTGCTTCAGGAAAGTTCGGGAAAATAACTGTAGTGGAAAAGGGAAGCGGAGGAGGCACCACCGAAGAGAGCGGATTTGAGGCAGAATCTGAAGAGGATGCCTCTGATTCAGAATCAGAAGATTAAATTTACCTAATTTTTACGCCTCTTTGGCATTTTCCAGTACCTGATGGTATAAACTAGGATAATCATACCTATTACCACTCCGAACCACAGGGTGGCTATTCTTGTCATTATTGTAACTGCAGAGCTTAGTGTGGAGCTTAGGCCAAGCATCGTCTTCAGCAGAGCGACAAGCGTCGCATCGGCCACGCCTATGCTTCCTGGGAGCGTGGAAACCATTCCGAATATCTGCGATGTTGAAAATATGAACAAGGAGATTATCGCATTTGGTTTTACACCAACGGCCAGCAATGAAAAATACAAACCCATGGAATTAAGTATGTCTGCCGGCACTGTAAAAATTACCGAAGCTAGATATATGCCTGGTTTGTTTAGCTTGTTCTGGGACATGTAGTAATGCTTTCCGTGCTGTTCCAGTTTCCTGAGCAAAAAGCCCTTTTTCTTCCTAGTTTTTATAAAGTTGAAAATCCACGGATTTATAAGAAGCACGAACGGAATTATCAATACAAGGTCAAACACGACGATATATACCAGGTACTTGCCGATATAAATCGCTGCAAGGAGTGCAAGTATCGCAAACCCGAAGAAATCAGTAAAGAGATCCATTGTCACTATCGGCACAATGCTCATGAATTTTATTTTTGTTATCTTCTTTAGCGTATAAGCTGCAACTATCCTTCCTACTCTGCCGGGAGTTATATCCATGCTGTATGCTGAAAGATAGATTAGGAAGCTCTTTGTCTGATGGACCTTTATCTTCAGCATGCTCATGTAGTAATTCCATTTCCCGTACCTAACCACATAACCAAGGAAAACGCAAACAAACGCAAGAAAATATAATGACAGATTTGCGTGCTCTATTGTGCCGAGCACGTTGGAGAAGCCGCCAAATGCTGCAACCAATATGAAAACAACAAGGCTTACACAGAGTCCAATAACCACAAACAATCTCAAACGGTGTATAAGCCTTATATATTCTGACCTGCCCACCATTTTTGTAGGTATTGACAATCCCCAAAGAGATTGTTTTTTTTCTGCCATCCAATCAGTACCTTATAGTACTCAAAAACAATCTTTCATACTGCTTGGCTATTTTATCCCAATCATGATGTTTTATCATTCGCTGCCTGCCCTTTTTGGCAATACTGCTGACCGACTTTTCATTTTCAAGTACATAACCGATTCTCTTTTTAATGCTATAATAATCTTTTGGCTTCACGTATAGGGCGCAATCACCTGCAATTTCCGGCATTCCCCCAACCTTTGATATTATCGAAGGAATTTCACATGAAAGTGCCTCAAGGAGCGCAAGACCAGCAGGCTCATACAGGGAAGGAAGCGCAAATACATCACAGGCATTGTAATAATATGGCAATTTAGTGTCATCTATGCCGTATGTTATCTTGAATCTGTTTTCCAAACCTTTCTTCTTTGCAAATCTGTAAAGTGACCTCTTCAATGGACCATTGCCTATTATTAGAAGATTTAAGTCCTCATGCTCCTTATTCACAAGTTCAGAAAATGCCCTAAGAAGATATGCCTGCCCTTTTTGCGTGATCAACCTTCCATTTGTCAAAATTGTCTTTCCGCTCTTGAAACCCAGGCCTTTTGATATGTGCATCACGTTTTTATCAGACTTGTTTATCTGCCTGAATTTTTTATAGTCTACACCGTTGAAAACAACATGCGTCTTGTAACGCTCAGACATTGGGACGGTTGTATTCACTGTATTTGTGGACACTCCTGTTATCAGGTCTGCAGCCCTAATCAACTTTCTTCCCCATAACCAGTCATAAAATTTGCCAAGATCGTCTGTCAACGGGTCAATGTTCTTCGGCAGTGCATTATGGACCGTTAAGGCTATTTTCTTGTCCATGCCTTTTATGGTCAGAACGCTATCCTCGAAGAACTGGTACCTGTTATTGATGTGGTATATGTCGCTTTTTTCTTCTGCCAGTGTTTTTGTAAGTCCGCCAAAAAACAGGAAAGGCATTGGGAATATGGGTATGTGCTCCTGGAATGTTCTCAGCCGCACGACCTTTATTCCGAATATCTCCTCTTTTGACGGCCTGTTTCTTTCAATAGGTGCGGAAGTTACCACTGTTATGTTGTGCTTTTTTGCCAGCCTCTTGTAGACCTCTAGCAATACCTTTTCTGTTCCTCCCTTGTAGGGGTAAAAGAAAGGATTAAGCACACAGATGTCCAACATACCACCAAATAAACTTTAACAATTTGATTATATAACCAAAGTTTAAATATATTGGTTTTTGTATCTAACCAACATGAAACCGTTTCATAACAATGTATATATAGGGTTTCAAAATAATAATCAACGTGTAAAGATGAAAAAGAACATAATCGTGCTTTTGTTAGACACGGCAAGGGCCAGCGATGTATATAAAAGTAATTTGAGTACGCTAAATTACCTATCAAGGAATGCAACAACATACAAATGTGCAGTATCTCCTGGTACGTGGACTGCGCCGACACATGCAGCGCTATTCACAAACAAAAAAGTATCAGAACTAAAAAGAGTTTCACAGAACTTTCTAAAGAACGGCACGTACAAGATAGATCCATGGATGGTAAAGACAAAATTCCTCAACGGCAACGAAGACACCATAGCAAGAAAACTTTCAACAAAGGGCTATCAGTCCGTACTACTTTCAAACAACCCATTTCTTACTAGCTTTACCAACCTGGCAACGGGCTTCGACAAGATCCAGGACATATGGCTGGACTCAAATATAAAGTACAACAGATCCCTGGCGACAAAATTCAATTTCATACTTAACGGAGGTGCAGAAGCAAGGATAAACATGATAAATACTGGTTATGCTGCAACAAGGATCCTGCCTAAATCTGTAATGAGCAAGCTTTATGTGAACCTTAGAAAGTCTTTGTACAAAAGGACATCAAAAATAGACGGAACGTACAGACTTGACAGGGGCGCCTATGACACAAACAAGTTGCTGCAGGACCATTTAACATTTAATTACAACTACAAACCGCAGTTTATATTCATAAACTATATGGAAGCACACGAACACTATCCTGTAAGCGATGCAAAAGTGCCGCAGGACAAATGGCTGTATCTGGCAGACATAGAAGAGATTAACGATTATAACATGAGACATCTCCATAGGGGCTACATCAAAAGGCTAAAGTACCTGGACAACTCTGTAAGTAAAACAATCGGAATACTGAAAAACAGAGGAATGCTAGAAAATGCGACAGTAATAATTACATCAGACCACGGCCAATTCTTTGGCGAGCATGGTCTCTTATATCATTCGCTTCCGCCGTACGAAGGCGTTTCGAGAGTACCACTAATTGCTGCAAATTACCAGAACGGTAAACTTGTAAGAATGAAAGACACGGTAGAAACACCGGTATCAATATCATCGCTGCACAATTCCATACTGGATCTTGCATCAGGAAGGCACGACGAATTAAACGGAAACCTACGAAAAGACAAATACGTCCTTTGCGAACATACGGGAATAATCGAAGGCTGGGATGAAACGTTGCTCAAGATGCTTGCTCCCAGGGCAAAGAGTGCAAGCCAGGTATTGGATGCAAAAAGACGCTATAACAACAAGGTTACTGCGGTATACAGAAATAATATGAAACTTAT
>JBGOTD010000041.1:0-7014 GCA_041476285.1 Candidatus Micrarchaeaceae archaeon | reverse complement strand
GTTCCTTTCGCTTCTGCTGTTTCTGTCGAGTTACACCGACAGTATGGTATACATTCAAGCTGGTTTTTCACAAGAAAAACAGGCAAGAACTATGGTGAAGCAACAAATCTGCCTAAAGAACAGCTTGCGAAAAGCAAAATAGTTGGAAGGGTGCCATCTAAAGACAGCAATATAATATTATTGGACGACGTTCTTACCACTGCCGATACAAAATACACCGCAATTGCTGAACTTAATGGATTACTTGATAACCCGAAGATAGTGGGGTTGGTCATTGGTGTGGACAGACAAGAAGTCGGAATAAACGGAAAGAGTGCAACAGAGGAATTTACAAAAGCCACTGGCGTACCTGTAGTTTCTATAGTAAAAGCAACAGAAATTCAACAGTATTTAGCAGCAAGCACCGAAGAAGATCAAAAGCAAGTCCAGAAAATGACAACATACATACGTGTTTATGGTACTGACGAGGCAAAGAAAATAGTCGGAGTTGAACCAAGCAAGATAATGCTCAGGGATACAAATGTAATTCCTGCATGTGACATGAAAAGCCTTGAGGAGTTTGGAAATCTCGTTCGTGATACATCCGGTCTAGATGGCATTGGCGGGTATAAAGTAGGCTTTAGCTTAGGTTTGAGGTATGGCTTGCCATTAGTTATTGAGACTGCCAGGAAATACACGGATAAGCCAATAATATACGATCACCAGAAGGCTGGCAATGACATTCCAGACACTGGAGAAGATTTTATGCAGCTAAATAAAGAAGCAAAGACAAATGCGGTGATATTATTTCCGTTTGCAGGCCCTGAAACAGAAAGGGCATGGATATATAGGGCACAATTATATGATGCCTTAGACCGCGGCCTTGGTGTAATAGTTGGCGGCATAATGACTCATCCGGCCTTTCGCGTAAGCGAAGGTGGTTTCATATCTAATGAGGGTGCGTTAGAAATATACAGGATAGCCATTAAAGCAGGAGTAAGGGATTTTGTTGTCCCTGGCACTAAAATAGATGAAATAAAGTTGGTCAAGGAAACAATAGAGAAGGTAGTGGATGACAAAAGCATAAGATTGACATATTATGCACCAGGTTTAGGCTCTGGCCAAGGTGGTGAAATTAAAGAAGTCAAGACTATTTTGGGAAACAGTTGGAATGCAATAGTTGGAAGGCAGATACTAAATGCACCAAATGCGGATTACAAAAAGGCGGCAGAAGAGGTCATAGCACTCCTGCTAAGGGATGAAGAAAATTATGCATACGCTCCGATTCCCAGATAATATGTCATATGCCAAGTATGAATAACAGAAGATTTCCGAACAGCAGTGTTATGACCACTGCTGCAAAGATCGGTAGTGCAAATGGCATCGCCTCTTTGTAAACTGGGAACTTGTCCTTTATTTTCTTGAGCTTCATCTGTTTTATAACACTTTCAGTCAACAATCTGTCAAAGCCTTTTATCCTTTTCTTAATGCTGGCGAGTTGCTGCTTGGTCATCAAATTTACTGCTATTATGTCACCTTCATCGAACTGCCCTACATCTACATAATTAATCATCGCATAGGTTATGGGCGTTGAAAAAAGCATCACGAAGAAGGAGCTTACCAACATCAACGCAAGTATTATTGCACCAACGTAATTAATCCCGATTACAAGCGTTATGAATGATATGAATATCGTATATGCTACTGCTATCAGCAGAGCCATGAATGCATTCTTTTTGGTTACAAAGGAGATGAGGGGTTTCTTCAGGTTTTTTCCGGCTTTCGGTATGTAATACATTGGCACAATTATTATTGCGATTATCCCTGTGTTTATTGCAAGCGACAACGCAAACGGAAGGTAAAGTTGGCTTGTACTTGACAGGAGCAACGAAAACTTCTGGATCGGCAATATGAGTGAAATAGCTGCAAATTCTATTACGTCTGCCGCACCCAGCTGGCCGATCCTATAAACTATATAGCCCCCTCCAAGTATCACCAGAGCCGTTGCTGCACTCACTAATATCGTTCTGGTGTCAAAATAAAGGATTGTAAGAAGAAAGCCATAAGCGAGAGTTGCATATGCGAAAACAGAAGGCACGTTCCTTTTGTTGAATACATCGTATAGCATGTATACTAATGCAATTGCAATCATGCTGAGAATTCTTATAAAATAAAGTTGCATCAAACCATGTGATAGTTGTAGAAGCTAAATTATAGCTTATGCTTCTTCAATTTGTCTTCTACCTTCTTCCAGTCTATGTTTTCCACAAGCGCGTTAAGGTAGGAAGCTCTGTCCGGACCAAATTTGTGGTAATATGCATGCTCGAACGTGTCCGCCGCAATCAATGGCATTGATCCTACAAGGCCGCCCTGATTGTGCACATCGAAAAGCACATTCCTAAGTTTTCCATCGGTGAGTGTGTCTGCAACAAGAACTACCCATCCTCTTCCAACTTTGCCTGTTGCTACAAAATCGTCCTTCCACATCTGGAATGAACCGAAATCCTGTATTATCCTTTTTATTATGTCCATATTGTCTGAGTACTTCCCGTCTCCGCCCATTGTATTCCAGTACACCTCGTGCAGGATCATGCCGTTACCGTTCCATGTCTCCTCGAGCTTAAGCGCCCTGAAGGTGCTGTAATTCATGTTCGCCTTTGATCTGTCAACTACAGTAAGCTCCTTCTCTATCTCGTTTCTCTTGTTTACATAGCCAGCATAATGCGTGTCATGATGCCATTTGTATGTATCGCTATCCATTACATTTTGCACTTTATCGTGTCCGACAGGCATCTCTTTTACTTTGTGGTCTGCCTCGTTATTGCTCATATATTCACCCTACTACTATTGGACACAAAAACTATTAAAAGACTCTTTTCCAATAGTGTATCTTAATTACAAAAAACGCTTGTTTCGCTCTTTCAGGTGCACAAATAATGGATTATAAAAATATAGAGGATAAATGGCAGAAGGCATGGGCCAAAGCCAAGGTGTTTGAGGTTGAGCCAAGCGATAAAAAACCGCTTCTTGTGACTGCGGCGTTTCCTTATGTCAATTCACCGCAGCACATAGGGCACGTAAGGACATACGGAACTGCAGATACCTATGCAAGGTACAAACGAATGCGGGGCTTTAATGTTTTGTATCCGATGGCTTTTCATGCAACAGGCACTCCGCTGCTTGCCTTTGCCAAGCGCATAAAGGGCAATGACAAGGAACTGATAGACGAACTGAAAATATTCCATGTGCCTGACAACGAGATAAAGGCCATGACGGATCCTAAATACATAGCCGAATACTTCATAAAGGAGATGGAAACCGGGATGAGGGCAGCGGGCTACGGCATTGACTGGCGCAGAAAATTCGTCTCAATAGAGCCTCTTTTCAGCAAGTTCGTGGAATGGCAATTCATCAAGCTGAAGGAAAAGGGATACATTACAAAGGGCAAGCACCCGATAGGATGGTGCACCAATGACAGCAATGCGGTCGGGCAGCATGACACAAAGCACGATGTCCAACCCGAAATACAGGCAATAACTGTTGTCAAGTTCAAGGAATCCTCAAGCGACATAGTTTTTGGCTGGGCAACCTACTGGGCGGAAACTGTATATGGCGTTACAAACATATTCATAGACAAAAGTTCGCCATACGTGATAGCAAAGATAAGCGGACAGAGATACTACATTTCAAAGGTGGCTGCAGAAAGTCTCAAATACCAGAATGATGTTCAAATCGAAAGCGAGGTATCTGCCAATGATCTGCTTTCAAAGAAGGCAATAAATCCGATCAACGGCCATGAAATTCCTGTACTCCCCGGATTCTTTGTCAAGCCAGATGTGGCGACGGGAGTTGTAATGAGCGTACCTGCCCATGCTCCTTTTGACTATGTGGCACTGCAGAGGCTCAAGAAGGAAAACTATCCGATGCCTGACATGGTTTATGATAAAGTAATAGAAATAGAGAAAAAGGACAACATAGGCATAGGAAGATCGCTCACTGATGTAAATGTTGGCAAGGCAAAGGCCGAGCACCCTGAAATACCAGCCCTTGCTTATCTTGAAATACTAAATACAAACGAGAATGCCATAGATGACATGGTGGAGTTTGCAACAAAGCTGCTCTACAGGGAGGAATCTCACTGGGGAGTAATGATAGTGGATGAATACAAGGGAATGAAAGAGCCAGAGGCAAGGGAGAAGATAAAGAAAAAATTAGGCGAATCCAACAACGCCTTTGAAATCTATGTGATAAGCAACGATGAACCAGTGTACTGCAGATGCGGATACAAGGTAATAGTGAAAATAGTGGATGACCAATGGTTCATAAACTACGGCAACGCAGGATGGAAGGAACAAACAAGAAAAGGGCTCAAATCAATAAGAATATATCCGGAGAAGCTGAGGCTCACTTTCGAGAACGTTGTCGAATGGCTTGACCTTAGGGCGGCTGAAAGACAGCAGGGGCTTGGAACGCCATTCCCGTTTGACAAGTCGTATGTGATAGAATCGCTTTCGGATTCAACTCTTTACATGTGCTTCTATACGTTTGTGCACGTATTGAGAAGCGAGAAGATCACGCCGGACCAGCTGACGCAGGAATTCTTTGATTACGTAATACTTTCATTGGGCAGTTCTACGGATGTGGAAAGCAAAACAGGAATAAAATCCCACATTGTGGAAAAATGCAAGGAATCATTCGAATACTGGTATGGCAATACATCAAGGCACTCTGCCCCTGACCTTATACCCAACCATCTCACTATGTACGTGTTCAACCATATCGGGTTATTGGAAGAAAGGTGCTGGCCAAAGCAGATAATCGTCAACGGATTTGTAAATTACGAGGGCGAGAAGATGAGCAAGAGCCTTGGCAACATAGTGCCGCTGTCAGACGGCATTGAAAAATATGGTGCCGACCCGATACGCTTCATTGAGATAACCGGCGCCGACCTTGACACCACGACAGAATTCAGCACCGATGGGATAAACAGCATATATGCAAGAAACGACTTCATACTAAAGACGATACAGTCTCTGCCCAAACTGAAAAGCAAAGAACTCTCCCATATTGATTACTGGCTTTACTCCAAGCTTAATTCAAAGATAAAAAGCGCGACCCAGTTCATGGAGAATGTAAACCTGAAAGGCGCATATACTGAAATATACTACAATTCGATCAACGAACTCAAAAAATACGTTGAAAGAAACGGCGAGAACGAGATAGTCATACGAGACTTTCTCGAAAGCATATCCCTGATGCTAGCGCCTGCAATGCCGCACATTGCGGAGGAATTCTGGAGCTCACTTGGAAAGAATACCCTAATTGCGCAGGAAAAATGGCCCGAAGCAAATGACCAAATGATAACTCCTGAAGAGGAGCTCGTCGAGGATATATTGGACAATACTGTTGAGGACGTAAGGCAGAGCATAGAGCTGACCAGAAGGATAGGAACGAACAAGGACAAATTGGTAAAGGAAATAAAGCTGATAATATCTGTGCAATGGAAAGTGAAGGCATATGCTATTCTCGCAAAAACAAAGAGCATAAGCGCAGCAATGGAAAGCCCTGACTTGAAAGAGATAGATCGAAACACTCTGTCGAAATTCCTCACCCAGTTCACCAAGAAACTCAATACAATCACTGAAAGGAAGGAACTCGACACCGAACTACTTCTGAAGGCGTTCGTCGAGGCAAAAGACCATCTTGAAGGCAGGTTCAACGCAAAGGTCGAGATAGAAAGCGAGGAATCATCAAATTCCGACAGGGCATCAAGGGCTCTTCCGGAAAAGCCAAGTATAGACGTCGTTTGGGGTTAGGATGGTCTCAAGAAAGCATGATTTGCTGGGCAGATACGACCTATTCATATTCGACTGGGATGGGACATTAAACAGCATGAGAACCATAATGAAGGTAAACGAGAGTATAAAGAGGAAGCTGCATCTCTGGAACAGGGACAGCAATATGAAGAACTTCAGGAGCATGGACTATGACCTTAAGAAAAGGATTGAAAGCGAGGAGAAGAAGAACGACATACTTACATATCTCTTTGACGTGCTTCTCAACCTAAGCAGGCCAAAGCTGCACAATAATTCCCTGAAAACAATCAAGATACTTAGGAGCAGCGGAAAGAAAGTGGCAATATTCTCAAACGGGAGAAGCTACAGGCTCATCAAGGAATTGGATTACCTTGGAATAGCCAATTACTTTGACACCATAGTCAGCGCCAGGGAACTGAATGCGCTGAAACCTAATCCTACAGGCCTTAAGCTCATAATAAACGCGCTAAAGGTAAAGCCCGGCAGATGCCTATATATTGGAGATATGGTCGATGACATCATAACCGCAAAGCTTGCGCATGTGGATTCCTGCGCGATTGCTGATGGGTTTGACAGCTACCACAAGCTAAGAAGCGTACGCCCTGATTACATATTCAAAAGCATAGAGGAGATGGGAAAGGCGCTATAATAGCGCCTTCACCAATTTTAGGATCTCAAAAGGAGACCAAAATTACTTAATAAATTGTCGGCATCTCGTCTGCATGCTTGAGAAGCTCAGATATCGGCGTGACAAGGTGGAACTCAAGCCTCGAAAAGTGGCTATAACCTCCTTGAACCAGGTAATCTCTGACTGCCTCTGCGCTCTTTGCTTCGAACAGAATGAACGCCTTATGGTCCGGGTCCAAATGGAGTTCTGAAAGGACCTTGACGCCCAGCTTCTTGGCTAGCGCATCGTTTCCCTGGAAACTTTTCATTGCGAATTCCCTTACTCTTTTGTTTGTCATCGGGCATATGTCTGCCTCGTGCGACTGTATTACGGCATATTGTGGCATGTAATCACAATCTCAGAATTTATAGATTAACCTATATAAACTTTGCCCTATTGCTGGTGTATCTTTCAACAATTAATGCAAAATAAAAATCAGGGTTTGGATAAACTGGTTTAACATTAATATAACTTTCCAGTTAGCATTATATTGAAATGGTGTCAAAATGAAAACTTACAAACTTTCACTAGTGTCCATAATTGCAGGTGCAG
>JBGOTD010000040.1:0-7246 GCA_041476285.1 Candidatus Micrarchaeaceae archaeon | reverse complement strand
TTTTACAAATTTTATTACCAATCTACTACTTGCAATGATTTAATGGAAAAAATGCGGTATAAGCAAAAAATGCGAGAGCCATCCGATATACTGAAAGATTTGCTGAACATACATGTGAACCAAAATGACATAATCTCTGTAGATAAAGGAGAGAGACTGCGGGAAATCGTAATACGCCAGTTCAAGAGATCAGACGCTGAAAGGTCAAATTGGCATGTGGAAATATCGGAGCGAGATATAGAAAAATTAGAAGCGTACAATCCTGGCATCATAAAGCTTGCAGACGAATTTATTGTAATTACGATACAGCAGCGCTATGCAAAACTTGGAATGATGATAAAAACAAGAAGAATACCCAGATTATAACAAGCCAAAGTTTCATCAAGCCCTATTCCACAGCCTTTCAAATTTTTCTTTAGATTTTTTTGCATCGGAATTTGAAGGGAATACTTCAAACGTTACTGTTTTATCGTAATTTATCCTCTTAAGGCTGGATATGGCCTTTTTGAAGTTTATCTTGCCCTCTCCGATTGGCAGGTGCTCGTCTTTTTCTCCACTATTATCATGCGCATGCACGTGAACTATCTTTTTTGAAAATCTTTTTATGTACTCGTCTATCTTTTTGTTTCCACCTTCAACGAATGCATGAGCTATGTCCAAATGCACCATGAGCGATGGCACCTTTCTTATTACATAATCAAAGTCATCAATCGTGTATGCTGTTTTCGGATTGTATGGTGTCATATTCTCTAACATGAGCGTAATCCTTTTGCCCTTTCCAAAATTAGAAAGTTCTCTCATAGAGTTTGCAAAATTATTCAGGAAAATTTTCCTCCCCTCCGGAATTTTTTTTGCCGAGCCATTGCCGCTGAAAAAATGAAAGTTAAGGAATTCCATTTCGAGCTCTGATGCAACGCTTATCATCTCCTTTGCCTCATTTATCCAGCCGTCCCGCACTCTTTCATGGGCCGTCCCAAAGTCAACCCAATAAGCGGTGTGCCCTACCATAAACATGTTGTGTTTTTTATTAAGGCGAGTATTGTCTTCTTATTTGCCCTGAGTATTTGCGGAGTTCCATATGGCTCCTCTATGTTTATCTCGGCATAGTCAAATCCTAGCCTTGCAAATTGATTTATCTCGTCAACTACGTTGTATATCGGGTTTGTAAGGAGTCCATATTTCAGCATGTTAAAACCGTTCATTAATTGAATTTAATTGTATACCTCAACATTTATGAAGTGATAGCTATATATTTCTTTAAGTAGATGATAAACCATGGATTTACTGGGAAAGGTTGTAGTAATAGTGCTGGTTCTGGTAATAGTGTTTACTGCAGTGTTTGTGCTATCCAAACACACCACAAACACACCACTTACCGCAGCCCAGGCTGTCCAGTTTGTTATAAATGACCTGAGAGCAAGCAATCCCGGTGCAAATATAACTGTAATAAATGTTTCAAACTCCACGCTTAAAGCTGGGAGCTATGATGTAGTATTAAGCATTGTATACAATGCTACAAGGCCCTGTCCTACTCTATTTATTGAGGCATTTGACTACCCTGCAACTGGACTTGTGCCAAGCATAGATAACCTTTATACGAAAAATTGCATAATATATGGCCTTTCCGGAACATCACCACTTGAGCAATATGTGATAAGCTCTCCTCAAATAGCAATCGCAAGATCCTACAACCAGGGAATAGGACAGATAACTAATTATGTTTCAACTTTCGGATACAACAATACGGTGGTAACCGCAAAGTTTTATCCATACCTTAATGAAAATTATACTCATCTGGGCCAAAGTTTCTACAATGTATGGCTGATCAAATACAAAGCGACAGGAATAAACTATTCAGTTTACGCTGTTTTGGACTCATCCGGTGCAGTTGCTGGAAACTACACAAGCATCCAATAAAATTATCAATCCAAGCAGCAAACTCACCAACTATTTCTTTTATTTAAATATCTTAATATTTACTTAAGTAAAATATAAGTAATCGAAGTAAAACTAAATATGCATCTTTTATCAGTAAAATAATCTAAAAATGCTCACTACTTGTAATGCTCAAAAAAACAAAAGGCTTTTAAAGCTTATCAGAATAACATAAAAATAAGGCGATCACGATGACCGATATGGTACACGACGTATTTGGCGGAGGACAGACTAAGGATTCGAATCCAGCTGAGGACTTCAGCTCGACGCAGATAAAGATAGTAACGGCAGGGTTTGGTGGTGCAGGATGCAACATCGTAAATAGACTTCTTAAAGTGGGAGTGAAAGGCACTGAATTTGTAGCAGTGAACACTGATGCTCAACACTTCAAGATTATAGACGACCGAATAAGAAAAGTCCTGATAGGAAGAACACTCACAAAAGGATTGGGTGCAGGAGGAGACCCAGTAATGGGCGCTAAGGCGGCAGAAGTAGACAAGCCACTTTTGGAAGCTGTATTCAACGACACACAGCTCGTATTCCTATGCTGTGGTATGGGAGGAGGTACAGGAACAGGATCTATAGCGGTTGCGGCACAGATAGCAAAAGAGCAGGGTGCAATAGTTGTAGCATTCGTAACCTATCCATTCGACCTTGAAAGAGTAAGAAAGGTCAAGGCAGAAGAGGGAATACAGAGGTTGAGGAAGTACTGCGACAGCGTAATAATACTCGACAACAACCGACTTGTAAAACTCGTTCCAAACTTGCCAATGAACGATGCATTCGCACTTGCGGATGAAGTTCTTGCAAAGGCGATAGGAGGACTTGTATGGACAATAACCCAACCAAGTCTTATCAACATAGACTTTGCAGACGTAAGGGCAATAATGGGCAACGGCGACATAGGAATGATAGCTGTAGGCTCAGGAAGAGGAACAAACAAGGTAGACGCAGCAGCCGAGGGCGTACTGAAAAACAAACTGCTTGATGTTGACTTCGAAGGCGCAAGCGGCGCATTGGTACACATATCTGGTGGCGCATCAATGACAATAGGCGACGCAATAAGGGCCGGAGAGAAAATAACCGAGCAGATGGACAACAACGCCAACATAAAATGGGGCGCAAGGTTGATGCCTGGCTATGAGGACCAAATAGAGATAGTGGCAATAGTAACTGGAGTAAAGGGAGCTAGCGTAGTAGGCAAGCTTCAGGAAAGAAAGGCTCCATCATACGACGGCCTTGAAATGGTAGGTTAACCCCTACCCTTTTATTCTTTTAGTTTTTATTATCTTTGATATTCATTTATCATATTTAGGTGGATTATATGGACGACCTGGGAAGCGACGACTTTGTAGTGAAGCTGGCAGTAGTAGGTGCCGGTGGGCAGGGATGCAACCTTGTAAACAGACTGTACACGAGCGGCATGAAGAGTGCGACGACAATAGCGCTCAACACCGATGCAAATCATCTCAATATAGTGCAAGCACACAAGAAGTTGCTGATAGGCGGCGCCCTTACAAGAGGATTGGGTGCAGGAGGATTCCCTGAAATAGGAGCAAAGGCGGCTGACGCGAGCAGGGAAGAGATAAGAAAGGCGATATCAGGATACAATCTCGTATTCATAGCGGCAGGAATGGGAGGAGGCACAGGCGGAGGAGCTGCGCCGATAATAGCTCAATTGGCACGCGAAGAGGGCGCGCTTGTTGTGGCATTTGTAACATATCCATTTGCGCTTGAAAGAAGCAGGAAGAAAAAGGCTGACTGGAGCATAGACCAGCTTAGCAAGCAGGCGGACACAACAGTAATAATAGAAAACGACAGGCTGTTGAGCTATGCGCCAAATCTACCTATGGAAAAGGCTTTCGATCTTATAGACAGCATCGCATCTAACGCGGTAAAGGGAATAGCCGATACCATAACACTTCCAAGCCTTATCAATCTGGACTTTGCAGATGTAAGGGCAGTAATGGGAGGTTCGGGGTTGGCTATGATAAACGTCGGCCATGGAAGCGGTGTGGACAAGGTTGAAAAGGCAGTAAAGTCGACAATATCACATCCACTGCTTGACGTTGATCTGGATGGCGCCAAGAGCGCACTGGTTCACGTGACTGGCGGAGATGCACTGACAATACAGGAGGCAACAGCGGTTGGTGAGGGAGTAACAGAGGGCCTTGCTGACAATGCCAATGTAATATTCGGTTCAAGGCTGGAGTCTGATTTCAAGGACCAGATAAGGGTAATGTCAATAATTACCGGAGTCAAGCCAAAGTTTGGAACTGCCTCATCATTGTTAGGGAAGCAGGCAGTAGCAGATTCAAGCTACATTGCAGGGCTTGAGCTACTGTAGACAAGTGCATAAACCAAAGCAGGAAAGCCCAAAAGGTGTATCCGGCAGATAAAAGTCTACTCGATCCTGCGGATTTCCAAATAACTGCAATCTGCCATACCTTTATATAGTTTTTCTGATGAATTAATCTATTCTATATAACGGCAGTTGTGTTTCATGGACGACGACGAAATATCCTTTTCATCAATGAAGGACATAAAGGTAGGAAGGTTCATCCTAATAGACAACATACCGTGCAAAGTGGTTGACATAGAGACAAGTGCGCCAGGAAAGCACGGGTCCGCAAAGATGCGTGTCACTGCGATAGGAATATTCGATGGCCAGAAGAAGACGCTGCTCCAGCCAAGCCATGCTGAGGTCCAGGTGCCTGTAATAAAGAAGGCAAAGGCGCAGGTGGTATCAATAAGCGGCGACATGGTGCAGCTGATGGATTCAGAAACCTATGTCGTGTACGAGCTTAAGATACCTGAAGAATACAAGGGCAAGCTGAATCCTGGTACTGAGGTAGAAATGATGGAGGCAATGGGAAGGAAGACCTTTTCAAGAGTATTAAGTGGATAAAATGGAAGTAAAAATAATATCTAACAATGAGAATAAGCTGCTCAGCAGGAAGGAGATAAGGTTCTCTGTCGATCAGGACAGCAGCACGATAAGCAAGAGCGAGCTTACGAAGGAGATATGCAAGAAGCTTAACCTAAGTCCTGAATCAACGATAGTTGTCAGGATAGACCAGCGGTTCGGCATCAAGGAAAGCTCCGGTATAGCGCATTCATATGAGAACCAGGATGTCCTTAAGCGGTATGAGCCTGAGCATCTTGTTGCAAGAATAAGCAAGAAATCCGCAAAGAAGGAGGGTGCAGAGGAGCAAAAGGCAGAGCCAAAGGAAGAGGCAGGCAAAAAGGAGTGATAATATGGCAGAGAAGAAGAAAGAAAAGAAAATAATACCGTACAAGCCGGGAAGGCAATGCCCCAAATGCAATTCAAAGATGGCCGACCATACTGACAGGTATGCATGCGGCAAATGCGGCTACACCGAATTCAAGCAAAAGAAATAACTGGTGGATCTATACCTAAGAATGCCAAAGCAAGAAAAAACCAAAGGAAAGCCAGAAGAGAAAATACAGGCATGAAATACTTTTCATACGCAATAACGATGCTGCTCATAGCAATAATGCTCCTTACAATAATACTCTACAACCTGAACCTGATATCCCAACCATCGTTCGAAACCTATTCATCGATTGCGTTCTCCTTCTTTCTGTCATCGATAGTTGTGTCATATCTCCTATTCAGGGGAAACACGATAAAACAGTCGGTAAGCAAGCTTGGCCTCTCAAGGGACAAGCTCACATTCAAGATGATAAGCATAGGCATATCCATATTCTTCGGGATTGTGCTCTTCAGCCTTGTGCTCTCCGCCTTTTCCACAGCCACAAACATACAGCTTCCTACCAACGTGCAGCAGGTCCTTGGCGGAACTCCTGTTTATTTTCTGGTGTTTACATTCCTGGTAGCCCCGATAAACGAGGAGATATTCTTTAGGGGACTTCTTGTTCCCAGGATAGGGATAATAGCGAGCGCCATAGTATTCGCGCTACCGCACCTAATCAGTTATGCATCCGTATCAGAGCTCGCAGCTGCACTGTTCTTTGGCTTGCTGGCAGGCTATGTATTCAAAAAGACTAAATCGCTTTACCCGAGCATTGTCGCACACATGATTGTGAACTTCATAACGATAACATCGTTCATATCTCTTGGAATGCTCATACACTTGTAAATATTGCTAAGTGCTCCAATGAAGAAGCAAAAAATACAGGATATAATAAGAAAACTAAAATCGGAGTCGAACCCCGATAATCTTGAAGGCATGGGGAGGTTCGGGATAAACGTAAAGAATGCATTAGGCGTCTCCATACCAAAATTGAGGAAAATAGCAAAACAGATTGGCAAAGATCACAAGCTGGCATTAGAACTGTGGAAGTCCAAAATACACGAAGCGAGAATACTGGCTGCTATGATTGACGATCCTGATATGGTTAGCGAAGGTCAGCTTGAAAAATGGGTCAAGGATTTCGACTCATGGGATCTATGTGACTGCTGCTGTGGAAATCTCTTTGACAGGACAAGATTTGCCTACAGGAAGGCAGTAGAATGGCCAAAAAGGAAAGAGGAATACGTGAAAAGAGCAGGATTTACACTGATGGCCTGCCTTGCTGTGCACAACAAGAAAATGGCAGACAAAGATTTTACAAGGTTTTTTCCGATAATAGAAAGGGAGAGCACCGATGAGCGAAATTTTGTCAAGAAAGCTGTAAATTGGGCGTTGAGGCAGATAGGCAAACGAAATAAGAAGCTAAACAAAAATGCAATAGCGTCATGTAAATTGATAGCTGCAAAGGATTCAAGATCAGCAAGATGGATAGCCTCTGATGCGATCCGTGAGTTGACAGGCAAAGCTGTGCAAGGGCGATTGAATGGGGGAAATTGAAGTTGCAGTAATGGAGCCCAAATACCAGATAAATCTGGGATATATAGCAAGGGTATCAAAGAACTTCGGTGTGAAAAGACTGCTGCTTATAAATCCGAGGTGCAATTACAAGGGCAAGGATGCTATAAAATATTCAAAACATGCCAAGGACCTTCTGCAAAGGGCAAAAATACTCAAGCGCATAAATGACATAGGCGGAGAATTCACGATAGGAACTACAGGCATATGGCACAAAACGGACAAGTCTTTTTACAATATATATGAATTAGGCGACATAAACAAAATGTCAAAGCGTGCAGTAGCGGCGAGCAAGAAGATAGTTGTCCTTCTAGGAAGGGACGATACTGGTCTATCAAAAGATGAACTAAGGATGTGTGATGCGACAATATCTCTTGGTACTGATAAAAATTATCCAGTACTTAACATATCTCATGCCCTAGCAATAATACTTCATTCACTTAATGGCGATAACAGGG
>JBGOTD010000039.1:0-7544 GCA_041476285.1 Candidatus Micrarchaeaceae archaeon | reverse complement strand
GAATTAAATAGGATATGAAGTTCTTACACTTCTCTCCAAAATTCGAACCGTTTATTTTATATAAATTAACGTAGTAATAGTACTACTAGAAGTGAATTATATGCCCAAAACAAATGGGCTGAAGACTTCTCATCCTGTTGCCTGCTTCGGGCACAGAACCCCATTAAGCATTAGAATTTTCCTATTACATCTAAATAAGAACTTCACCAATTTCAACTTACAATTATAACTAAGCTTTAGCATCTAACCCATCATCACCACTATCATTCTAACCTACACCAATCTATGAGCATTGCCAAGACCTGAGCCGGTTGAGCATTAAGCAGGGTGAGCTTTGAGCATAGAATGAGCCGGGTGAGCCTTGAGCTATCTCTTCCTAATGGTTGAACCCAAGTTCATGTCCTGATAAAGCAAAGGTTTATATACTAAATAGTACATATATATTACTAATCAGTAAATAAAGGTGATTGGAATATCAAAATTAGTTATGGTCCAGAGACTTAAATATGCACCAACACTCAATACGGTCATTATGGTGGAAAATGTCATAAAAAACGCAAAGAATTCCATAATAACCATACCAGAGATAAAGAGGGCGCTGCCAAAGCAGGTGAATCATGCAAAGCTTAAGATAATACTCGAATATCTTGAAGAGAGCAATAAGATAGCCGTTACAATGAAGGGCATAACTTGGATACACAACACGAATCCTAATCTAAAAAAGGCCATTGAAAAGGGTATGGAAATATGAAGCCCGTAAGAGTGGTTCTTTCAGAGGATGCAACAGAGGTCTACAAATACCTCAATAGTAGGGCATCTGGATCCAAGATAGAAAGGAGCATATTGAAATCAATCAAGAGCAAGACTGACCTGATAAAGATGAATACCCATTATGGAGATCCGATACCCAAAGAACTAATTCCGAATTACTATAAAGTAAAATATGGGGTAACAAACCTGTTTCACGTTGAGCTATCGAATTTTTGGAGAATGCTGTACACCTTGACAAACGATGAAAAGGAAGTTGAGATAATAGCATTCGTGCTAGATATCATCGACCACGAAACCTACAATAAAAAATTTGGATACAAAGGGCATTAGTCTAAGCCCTATGGGGTCTGGGTGAGTCTGAGCGTATGCGCTACAGGGTGGGATAATGCAAACAGATACAATAACAGAAAACAAACTGACAAACACTTGGCTAGTCTCAGACTTGCACTTCACACATAGAAACATAATCAGTTATGCAAAAAGACCCTTCAAAAACCTTCAAGAGATGGAATATGTGATAATAAGCAACTGGAACTCTACGGTTCAAAAGGATGATATCATCTATATGCTGGGAGATTTTGTAGCATTCGCAAAGGAAAAAAAGACCGTTTTGGAATACCTAGGGAAGCTTAACGGCAATATCATACCAATAAGAGGAAATCACGATATGAAAAATCCAGAATGGGATTATTGTAGGATAATAGAAACTACACATAAAGGCAAAAAATATAGATTCCTATTGGTACATGACCCGGACTCTCTCGAAAGACTGACAGTCAAGGAAGACTACGATTGGGTTATTCATGGGCATCACCACAACCACTACGAGAGGAACGCTAATAGCGAGACTGGATACCCACTCATCAATACCATTACAAAACAAATAAATGTCTCTATAGAACTTATAAAGTATAAGCCAATCTCGTTACTTACTCTTATTAAAATGATTGAGCGAAAAACGCAAAAGAAAGCCTAACTCGACAACTGAGCTTGAGATATTAAAAATTACAGCAAAAATTTCAGCGACAAGGTAATGAGAATATATGAGAACGAGGTAAGCAAAACAGACACCAATCCAAACACTATTGTCGTCGACAACTGGGTGCTGAGCAAGGTTGAGCCTGGCTGAGCTTTTAGCATGGTATTGAGCAGTGAGCTTTTGAGCAGTAAGCCTGGTTGAGTGGGCTATTCCTAAGCAATATGTTATTATCTCTGCGCGTTTACCTATTATTGATTAAATGAAAACCGTGAAGATAAACGTCTCAAGCCAGGACAAGGCATCCAGGGTTGAGCTGTTTGTAAGGATTCTGTGGTTTATAATCAGCGCCATAATCCTGTGGTTCTTCAGCATAATAGCGATTATCTGCCTAATCGTGCACTGGTTTTACATACTTGTAACTGGTAAAAGGCAAAAAACTCTTAACAACGTGCTAAGGGTCTACGTATATTATAGGGCTAAAGTGGATGCATATCTCATGATGCTTACTGAGGAGAGAAACCCGCTCCTGCCAGAGGACTGAAACAGTACATACAATCCGAATTGATTACCAACGTATAAGTACAGGGACAACCTTATGTATAGGCAGTGATAAAAATGGCGACACAAGACAGTACTACTCAACTAAGAACGGCTGAAATAGGCAGACGCGATAGACATCCAGCCACCAAAGCAGAAGCCCGTTATGTGGTAACACAGGCTAAGAATATCCCACTAAGAACCACAGAACAAGGCAAATCTGCCAAGCATCCAGCCACTGTGCATTTTAGCGAAGAGAAAGGCAGTTATGTGGTAATTCATGCCCCTAAAGGTACAAATTTTGATATGAATGAAATAACACGATATTTCCTGGAGAAGGTAAAGAAAGAGATTCCATCAGCCCGTTGGTGGAAAACCAGAATCAGGCACGAATCCATATTGCATCCAAATGGTGACGCCTTTTCCCAAATAACCCTTACTTTGGGCAGAACTGCCAAATCCCCTGACAAGATGACCTACCCGGGCGCAAAAGAGTTCCTTCAGGAGGCGTATGCGGGCGTCTGTAAGCTTATAAGTAGAGATAGACCTGTCTTAACGCCTTGCGAGCTTCGCTAGGCCCTTCTTATTGAAGCTTATAAGTGACACAACACCTTCTTCTACATCAGGCCAACCAGAATACACTTCAGGGTTCCTCTCACAGAAGTCCAGATGTTCCATTATGTGCTTCATATATATCGAAAGGCAGCCATACAACACGAGAGCCTGCTTGGAATTGTCTATGTTATGTCCTCCGTATTCCGTAAGATCAAAATCGTTACCTTCTATTGCAACATCACATGCATTGCCAAAAGTCTCAAAAATTACGCCCCTCTCATTCCATAAAATTTTTATATAATTAGGCTCTTCCAGATTTCCATTAAACAACACAGTGATATCGTCCTCTACAATTTCCCTAAAATTTTTATTTCCAGCCAATTTTGGTATCCATTTTTTGTATGTTTCCCGAGGCAGTCCAACACTAACTGCCCATGCGATGCCTCTGGGTGTCTCATAGCTACCAACCGACGGCATATAATTTGCGATGCCACGACTTCCGACAGCCTTTTCAGATGCAGGATGATCACTTCTCTTTACGGATGTTCGTAACTTTTGGACTGACATCTTATCACAAACTAAAACCTAGTCATTTAATTGCGTAACGGTCTTTAAAATTATATCACTTATAAGCCTCTATTTTGCCAGATATTTAAGCATTTTGTAGGATTAGATTGAGCATTAGTCTAAAAGAATCTTAGAATAAGAAAGACACTGAACCTACTGTCCAGTGCCGAAGTAATCCTTTAGGACTTTCTGGCATTCTGCCATACTCCTATTACATTGCCTTCAGAATCCTTGACATAAGCATTCCATCCCATGTCCATTACCTTCTGCTTTTCCGTAACTACCTTGCCCCCTGCCTTTACTACCTTTTCCATGGCCTTGTCTATGTCATCGACGTTGATTGTAACTACTGGTGCCTTGACTGCCGCAATTCTCTTCATCATGCCCCCGTTTATTGCGCCGGATTCTTTTGGCATTCTTGTCTTCTCGTCAACTGCTACTGTGCGCGCCATTGCGTATTCCATTCCAGGAACATCCTCTGTCTTCCATCCAAAGACCGAGCTGTAGAACTTTTTAGCCCTAGCCAAGTCATCTGCCGGTATCTCAAAATGCACGACCTTATCCATACAATCACTGCATAATCTCTGCCGGTCAGGTTTATATAGCGAATTTTTTAGTGGAATTCAAGGTACATGGGTTATATATTGGTATGGCGGAAAGCAACGTTTTTAAATGATGCTGACCAACCAACTTTTATACCTGCTGTGCTGTATTTATTTATGCCAAGAAAAAGCATACCTCCCGGCATGACGTGGAAAATAGTCCTTACTTTGTTAATAATGGCAGTATTCCTGATAGGCTCTTTGGTCTATGTGGGATTCTATGCGAACGGCTACAGCCTTTTCCAAAAAATAGTTGTCTTCTTGATAGCATTGATCGCTGCAGGAGTGATAATATCCATTATGTGGGTAGTTTGGGCAGGAAGCAAAGGACTTATACGCGAACCGCGCTGATGGCAAGCAGTGTAATTAAAGTCAGATGAAGACAAGCCATATTACTAGCTAAGAGACGCCAATTTCTCTAATTATTATCTTACTACTAAGACTAAGGTGTGTGGCTCTGATATGCATTATCAACTCATCCTCACTGTCGAAACTAGCACCACATACGCTGCACTGGAAATCCCCCATTTTCCCCCAAATAGCATTAAGCAGTTAAAATATAAGAACATGTTGCATGGCATTGGTTAATAATCCGTCGCTTGTTCTTGCAGATGAACCCACAGGCAACCTGGACACCAAATCCGGTGATGACGTAATCAAGCTTTTCAAGGAGATATGCAGAAGCAGGAATGTTACAATAGTAATGGTTACGCATAATCCTGACATCACAAGAAATTGTGACAGGGTTATACACATAAGGGACGGAAGAGTGGAGAAGATAGAGGTATTGAAATGAAAACACAATTTAACCTGATAGGATTTCTGTTACTTTTTTCAATAATGGCGCCTGCCATTGCTTTTGCAGGGACGAGCGGACCATCGCCGGTTCCGCCGCCCCCAAATTTCCAGATAAGCACCAATACAGTGACATTGTGCAAGGGCGTGGTAAACAGTGTTCCTATTGTAATCAAGACCCCACCTGGCGCTGCAGTCATGCAGAGCGTGCAATTGAGCCTTGCAAATTCAAGATACGCATATACAGTAGGAAACTGCTCTGTCAGCGCGTTGAACGTAACTGCCAATCTCACAAAGGTAGTGCCACTGTCAGTCTTTGTAAGCCTTAACTCAACCCCGCTCATCTCAGCTGGTATTGCAATAAACTACCAATACCTTACATTGTATTCTGATAGTGAGGTCAGGAATATCAGTTTCGGCATAGAGACATGTCCATCAACACTTTCAGTCAGTGTGAATCAGGGAGTGCTTACTTCAGGCAAGATACAGAATGTTACATTCAACCTCACAAACACCGGAAACACCACACTAAACTATATCTCCATGCATGCATCTTTGCCAAGCATTGATGGAACGTTTTTGGGCATACAGCCAGTACAGGTAAGATCGATTGCACCAAAAAGCACGGTGTATCTAAACGAAAAGGCGTTCATATACAGCAATGCAACCCAATCATTTCCAATCAACCTCTCAATAAGCATGTACAATGGCAGCAGCTTTGAGCAAATATCATCAAATCCCATTGTGTTGTCAAGAGGCATAATAAACATAACACCATCTAGCATTACACTGTCGCCATCGACACCGGTTCCGGGAAGCATATTCTCAATATCATTCGTGCTCATAGATGTGGGCACCACAAAGGCTTTGGCAGTGACCGCCACTGCAGTAACCCCAAAGGGATTCTCCTCTTATGGATCTGACTCAGTATTCGTGGGAGACATGCAGATCGACAGCCAGACACCTGTCACTCTTACGCTTACTTCAGAAGGCACATTGAAGAGCGGCAACTACACCATACCAGTAAAGTTGGATTACAGCAACAACCTTAGGGAAAACCTCAGCACAACAATATACGTACCAGTAAAAGTCAGTGCATCCACATTCAATGCACTATCTGGAAACGGCCAAAGGAGGTTCACCAGCAGCGGATCTTCTGGAAGCGGCACTTTAATCACAGTAGTTCTTGCACTTGTCGCAATTGCATTCCTGCTACTGTTCCTAAGGGAAAGAGGACATCACAAGCGGCTCAAGATCAAGTTTGGGAGCATTCGCAAGGACGGTCATTCAAAGTGAGGGTAATTCCGGATGAACATACAAGACATCCTTTGGCTTAGCTACAAGGACCTGAACGAGAAGAAGATCAGGGCCGCCCTTACAATAGCAATGGTGGTGATAGGCGTAGCTGCGATAGTGGCACTTACATCAGTAACTGCAGGAGTGAGCAAGAGCATTACATCACAATTGAATTCGTTGGGACCAACATCAATAATATTGACATCAGGAAGCAGCACCGGCTTTACCATTGCAGATGTCGCAAAAGTGGCATCATTGCCGAACATAACAAGCGTCACCCCGATACTTACGGGTTCTGCGAACTTGTATGCAGGCAACCAGAACGTATCAGTTACAATCATAGGCGTTACGGCCACAGGGCTGGCCCAGATCCTCGGAGGAAACGTTAGCACATATGAGGGCACAGTATATCAGGATTCGATAACTCCAGAGGCAGTCTTAGGACATAGCGTTGCCTTTCCGGCTTCTGCCGTGGGGACCCAGACAGTAAGAGTGGGCCAGACTGCAACTCTGAAGATTGGAGGAAGGGGCGGCCAGACGCTCACCATACCTGTGCTTGGCATCTTGACCTCTTATGGAGGATTCATAATACCAGTTGACAGTGCAGTGTTTGTATCGTTGTCCGCAGGAGAAGTTCTTTTGCATAGATCTTCTTTCAATGAGATGCTGGTGTTGGCCTCGAATACCAGCAATGTAAATTCGACATTCATCTCTGCATCCAATCCGTTAACAAGGTTGAATGCCTGAAAAACAAAGCCCAATTTATTGTTCCTGAATTCCGCAAGCCTGTCTCCGTCCATCTCCGAAGTTGCTATGCCATCTATGTAGACCTCTCCCATGGTTGGCTTGTCTATGGTACCGAGTATGTGCATAAGGGTGGATTTCCCGCTTCCCGATGGGCCGACAATCGCAACGAATTCCCCCTGTTTCAACGAGAATGAAACATCGATCAATGCATCAACTTCAATCGATTCAGATCTATAAACCTTTGAAACGTCTTTTACAACTACAGAGTAATTTGTTTTTGCAGGCATGAATTCATTCCTCCATTATGGATGCAAGCTCCCTTATGTTCCTTCTGAATATCTCCCTGGCAGACTTTAGTACGGCCTTTCCTTTATTTGTTAATATATAGTAATTTTTTAGTCGTCCGTTCTCGATCTTCTGTGATGATTTTATATATCCGGACTTTTCGAGACTTTTTATCGTATTGTATACTTCATTTTTCGCTTCCTGAAGGTTCTTGAACGACTCGTTAAACCTCTTATGTGCCATGAATTCCTTAAGGAGGGTATATGAATTGACCTTTGAATTGCTAACTCTTCTCAGTATGAATATCTTAAGTATCGAACCTTTCATGTCCTT
This sequence comes from Candidatus Micrarchaeaceae archaeon, assembly GCA_041476285.1. Classification (GTDB taxonomy): domain Archaea; phylum Micrarchaeota; class Micrarchaeia; order Micrarchaeales; family Micrarchaeaceae; genus UBA12276. The sequence goes on along the minus strand of JBGOTD010000039.1, from coordinate 77 downwards.
ATTCAGGAACTTCTTACCAATCAGAAAATCACTATGATATAGTTTAAATTTAACATATGTTAAATTTAATATATTAT
>JBGOTD010000038.1:0-7664 GCA_041476285.1 Candidatus Micrarchaeaceae archaeon | reverse complement strand
AGTGGATCTTTTCGGCACGAATATACGGCACATAGCAATTGATGCAAAACTTGGTGCCAGCTACAACATACTTATGGAGGACAGAATATACAGGGCGGGAGAGCTTGTAAATAATATGACGATTGAGAACTTCGAGAATGCCTTGAGCAATGAACGAACTGCCAAAAATGAGAGCTGATTTTATATTACTGATTTCGGTATGCTGTTAAGATAAGATTGCGGAATGCTGAAATCAGACATGGAAACGTTTGTAGTGAAGTATGTTGCAATGAATGCAGTAGAATTTGGCATTCCATTAGTCACGTCCGTTTCATTTACATACAATGGTATGCCGTACTTCGAGTCGATGCAAAGATTTATGACGCTGTAGTTGGCTAGCAGGTTGTTTTGAGTCACATTAGAGAACAAGAAATTGTCGCATTCCCTGTTTGCAATGTTTTTAGTGCCGCCATATGTGAGATTGCCTTCTGTTATTAGAATTCCAAGCATGCTCACATTCGAGGCAGTAAATGGGAAGCTTTCGAGATAGTTCTGCCCCGCAATGCCATTAGAGCACTGAAGATTAGAGTTTACATTTCCATTCGAGTCAGTAGATGTCTGGTTAAAGCATGTTATTGTAACGTTTGTCTCATAGTAGTATGTGCTTGACACATTTCTTGCCAGAACCTTTCCAGTTCGTGCATTGGTATATGATACTACATTCCTGTATACAGTCTTGTTGTAATTGCCCAGATGGTATGAATCTATCGTCTGGTTTTCACTCACTACCAGTGTAAGATTGTTTGAAGTAGGAATTGGATTATTTACCATGCTGGAGAAATAAGTTACGTGTAAAGAGCTTGCATTCAGGGATTTCTTAAGGCTCTGAAGCAGCATAAGTTGCGTCCTGTTAAAAGTGGAATTTGAAAGGTTCTTGTTATTCAATATGTTGAATGTTGCCTCCCTTTTTGTGTTCAGCCTGAAGAATAGATAGGCCACTGCCAATATCACCACTACGAGTATTATCGCCGCAGCATACGTCAGTGAATTTCTGTTTGGCATATCATCTTAGCATTATTCATATTCCAGATATTTAAATATGTGCCCTGCTTTGGTATTTGCCATGTTGGTCTACTCCAAGTATCTTGCATATATATCAGTATATATCGGACCTGAGCTCGTGAGCGTGCTTTGTTTTAATTTTACAGACTCGCACAGGAACCTGCCAAATTCCCTACTCGAATTATCTTCCACAAATTTTATTATCGGTTCTTTGTCAACCAATTCGCGTACCCTTGCAATAGTTACATGAGGAGCGTACGGTCTGCTGTCCAAATTTATCCCGATTCTTTTTAGCCTATCAAAAAGCAGCCTGTAAATTTCGGCAAGCTCTTCTTTCCCTTCATCTATTTTTGCAAACAGTATATTCGGATCTTTCATCGAGAATGTGCCTATCCCGTTTATTGCAGAATAAAATTTTTTGTAATCCAGCTTTTCGATTTCTGATTTTGCGTCTTCAAGTTTTTGATCGCTCAGGTTTCCGAGAAAGAATAGAGTTATGTGCATATTGTTTTTTGAAACCACCTTTAGACCGTTTTTAGGCAACGCGTCCATCGACAGCGTTAGCGCTTCCTTCAATTCATCGGGCAGATCGATTCCTATAAATGCTCTTGTTGATCCCGTTTTTCCACCAACCATATTATTAAAGTCTTGTAAATCATTAATATTTCTTCCCATCTAATAGTTTGTTGATAAAATTGGACTATTCAGATACTACAGTGATGATCCCGGTAAAGGACGAACCCGCAGTAGGGGCTGTGGCAAGGGAGACGCTGAAAAGCCTTCCGAATTGCAAGGTCTTCATAATATACAAGGGCTACAACGACAAATTCGACCTTGGCTTCAAGCACAAGGATATTACTATATTGAAGCAGAAAGGCTCCGGAAAGGGTGTGGCTGTCGTCCAGGCGGCAAAGCAGATACACACAAGGATAATGTGCCTGATAGACGGCGATGCGACCTACGAGGTTAACGACCTGAAGAAGCTGGTAAAATTGGTAAGGGATGGGGCAGGCATGGCAATAGGAGACAGGCTAAGCGGGATAGACACAGAGGCTATGCCACCATTCATACAGGTAGGAAACAAGGTGATAACGATTACTGCGAATGTATTATACGGATTGCCCCTTAAGGATTCCCAGACAGGCATAAGAGCTATAAGAAAAAGCGCGTTTGATTCCCTTGTTTTGAAAGAGGAGTTCTTTGGTATAGAGACGGAGATGAATGTGAAGATGCATAAAAAAGGGTTCAAAATAGTGGAGATACCTACAAAGTACTATAAAAGGGTTGGAGAATCAAAGCAGATGAAGCTCATAGATGGAGTAAAACTGCTTTTCATAGATTTCAAGTTCCTTCTAGATGGCTGATGAATACCAAACGCAACGAAGTTTTCCATAAAGTTTTTAAACTGCTTATGAGAATTGGTATGTGCGAACCAAATATATTGTAGTGTTAGGGTCTCTGCTGAGCGGAATAGGAAAGGGCATAGTCTCATCCTCGATAGTAAAGATGCTTTCTACCTACGACCTTAACGTAATGCCTTTGAAGTTCGACGGCTATTTGAATTACGATTGCGGAACAATGAACCCGCTCAAGCATGGAGAGGTGTTCGTGCTTGACGACAAAAGCGAAGTGGACATGGACTTCGGAACGTACGAGCGTTTCCTGAACAAGGACCTTACAGGCTCATTCTCCTTGACTGGCGGGAAGCTTTTCAGCGAAATAATCGCAATGGAGAGAAAGGGTGACTTCCTTGGAAGCGACGTGCAGATAATACCACATCTTACGGATCTCATACTAAACAAAGTGGAGAAAACAGCAATGGAGAACAACCTTGACGTAATGCTAATAGAAGTAGGAGGGACTGTTGGAGACATAGAAAACAGCTATTTCATAGAGGCGATGAGGGAGCTGGCAATGAAAAACAGGGTGGTTTTCATAGCACTTACATATCTGCCAGAGCTTGATGTTGTCGGGGAGCAGAAAACAAAGCCAACGCAGCTCGCCCTTCGTTCGCTGATGCAAATAGGAATACAGCCCACCTTCATTGTCACGAGATCTGCAAACAAACTTATTCAAAAGGCACGCGACAAGATCGCCCTATTCTCAAATCTGCCTCCTGAAAGGATAGTAGACAACCAGGACACCAAGAACATATACAGCATTCCGATAAACTTCATTGAAAACGGATTCGATAAGCAGCTCCTCAAGGAACTGGGTTATGAGGAACGTAAGATAAATGATAAAAAATTGGGAGAATGGAAGGACTACATAAATAAAATGGAAAATGGCACAAAGACAGCCAATATCGCAGTAGTAGGCAAATACATAAACCTTCATGATTCCTATGTGAGCATAAAGGAGGCGCTTGTGCATTCGTCCGCTCTTCTGGGAGTGAGATTAAATATAAACTGGATCGAATCTGAAAACCTGGAAGTCGATAAAGGGAATGTTGACAGGTTGCTGAAGGAGTGCAACGGCATATTGGTGCCCGGAGGCTTTGGGTCAAGGGGCATAAGCGGCATGATAAATGCAATAGAATATGCAAGAGTCAACAAAGTGCCCTATCTCGGCATATGCCTTGGCATGCAGCTGATGGCGATAGAGTTTGCACGCAATGTGGCAAACTTGAAAAATGCTGATTCGACTGAGTTCAATCCGAAAACCAGCGAGAATGTCATAGACATAATGGAATCGCAGAAGGATGTAACTGAAAAGGGTGCAACAATGAGGCTAGGCTCATGGCCAGCAAAGATAAAGTCAGGAACTTACGCCTTTGAGGCTTACAAGAATGAGTTGATACATGAGAGGCACAGGCACAGATACGAGTTTAATAATTCATATAAAGATCCGTTTAATAGACTTGGCCTTAGGATAAGCGCCACAACCCCCGATGAAAAGCTCGTTGAGATTATAGAGTGGAGGGATTCATTCGGGATAGGCACACAGGCGCACCCTGAACTGAAATCACGCCCGGAGGTTCCAGCGCCGCTGTTTGTTGAATTCATTAAGAATGCCGCAGGAATCTAGTCCCGCGCGAAATGTGCAGAATAATCCGCGAGCATTCCTATTACCCAGTTCATTATCGGTATCTTGCCGGTGACGGCTTTTAGAACCTTTAATTCCTTCTTTGCAGCGGCGCCGCTAACTGCGAGTATGATCGGATACAATATGACCTGCTCCACTACGGCTGCAATAAGTATCAGTATGTAATTGTTGCTCAGTAACAAGATCAGCGGGATCAGGAATGCTGAGCTTATCAGGCCCGCTATGATTATCCTTATAAGGCGCATTACCTCAAGCCTTACGCCGATGAGCTTGTCAGCTGCCCTTGACATCAGTACTGTTATGATTACTGGCGTTATGATGTAAAGCAGCACGCTAAGTCCCACTCCGCCGAAGCGCGGCACAAGCAGGAAGAGAAGTACGAACTCAATGCCCTCTATTATAAGGCTGTACTTTAGTATCGCCTTGACCTTGTTTGCACCAACAAGCAGCATGGTGGTGAACGCCGCCAGCACCCATATGAAGGTTCCTACGCACATTATCGATATGAATACAGGTGCAAGAAGGTACTTGGCGCTGAAAAGCGTATATGAGAATTCCCTCGACAGTATTGCTATGTAGAGAAGTACGGGAGTTATCAAAATGTATGTAAGGTACAAGGCATAATTGTAAAACTTCCCTATCTTTTTGCCTATGCTCCTTGTTGCGGCAGTATATGCGAACATCGGAAGTACTGCAAGCCCCAGTGCATCAGTAACATTGCTTATTATCGCGCTAGTCCTGAGTGCCACCCCGAAATTGCCTACCACTACCGTTGTTACAAACAACCCAAGCACAATCGGCGAAAGGTTTAGCACGAAAGCCCTAAGGCTGTTGTAAACAGCAATAGGATATGAAAATGTTAGGAGCTTCTTCATGTACTTCAGCGACGGCATTATGAAGCTTATATCAAACTTGAGGCGTATCACCGCTAGCGAGAAGAGGATCGCAGATACATAGCCAAAGAGAACGCCGATTATCGGGGCTATGGCGCCATAGCCCAGAACCGCGAGAATTATGCTTGCGATCGCCTGCGTAAGCGACTGTATTATTATGACCATTGCTATGTATGAGCCCTTTCCAAAGCCCACCAGGGCATTGTAGGAAACGTTGAAAAGCATCCCGCTGATTATTGCGAACGAGACTATCTCCACGACATATGTGAGGCCTGCGTTCCTGAACTCATGGACCGCCATGAAGTGGCTGAGTGAAAAGGCTACAAGAGTAAGCGAAAGGCCGGTAATTACAGCAATGGTGTACCCGTTTGAGAGCACCTTTTCTATTTCTTTCTTGTTGCCCTTGCCGGAATATTGGCCTATGAACTTGCTGAATGTCGTGCTGATGCCGAAATCCGCAAGACCAGAGGTGAAGAAACCGGAGTATGCCAGCGCTAGTGTGTATACGCCGTATACGCTTGGCCCGAGTATCCTTGCGACTATTATGAAAGCTATTCCTGAAAGAAAGAGGGCGATGAACCTTCCAAAAGACATGAAACTTGCAACTCCGGCAGTCTTTCCTCCGACTATCTTTTCATGTTCCTCGTTGGTTTGCTTGTTTTCTTTCTTTCTTGCCAAAGTATCACCCTAATGTTGATTTCAGTGTGTTTATTATCTGGTTCATTCCCAATTTTGACTCCCCGACCCTTCTGTCATGGAAGGTGTTGTAGCTGATTTCGCCTATCGTTGCCTTGCCGCCGATGATTTTTAATATGTCAAGGAGAACCTTGTAACCATTATAAACAAATGCCCTTTTATTATTGTTTATCAGCGATTTAAAAATTGGTGTCCTTATGCCAAAGAACCCGGACATCATGTCATTGCTTGTGCGCTTCCCGCGAAGTATGAATACAGTGTAAACGAAGTATGACATGCATTTCGATATCACCCTTCTGTGAAAGCCCCAGTCCCTTACGCTGCTCCTTACGCCTATTACGAGCTCATTGCTGTCCAAGGCATTTGAAATCTGGCCAACTTTGTCAAATGGGTGTTGCATGTCTCCATCCATAACGACCAGTTTTTTAGTATTTGCCATAAGTGCCGCATCCAGTACGCTAGCCGTAAGCCCGTGGATGTGCCGGTTTCTTCTGTCTAGAAACCGTATTCTCCCGTTGCGTGATCCTGCCATGCGTTCAACAGCCTCTTTGGTTCCATCAGTTGAACCATCATCTGCAACTATTATCCTGACACCCCTGTATCTTCCCGAAAGGTGCGATATTAGTTTGGATATGTTATCCGCTTCGTTGAGCGTAGGTATTATTACAGTTAAATTGGAAAAATCACTCACTAGCAAACACCAGAGATAATAACTATCAATGGACAAGTTTTAATATTTAATAGGCATAAAAGTACTTAAAATCAGTAGCTTGTTTTGAATTCGGCGGAAATATATGGCAGCAAAAAATGCAAAGGCAATAAAGGTAATAGTTGACAACAGGGAGCGCAACCAAGAGCTAATAGGAACAATGGAGGCGAACGGGATAGACATGGAGTTCAAAACGGTGCATGTCGGAGACTATGTGATATCTGACAGGGTATGCATAGAGCGCAAGACGATATACGACTTTGAGAGCTCAATAATAAACGGTAGGCTCTTCGACCAGATTAAGAGGCTGAAGGAGAACTATGAGTTTCCGATACTGATACTTGAAGGCGACTCTGATTATTTCAGGCTCAAGAACAACGTGATAAACGGCGCCATAGCATCATTGTACATAGATTACGGGATAGACATCATACATACCTACGATGCGGGCAATACTGCAGACATAATAGCAAGCATAGCAAGGCATGAACAGGAGAAAAGCCTAAGGGAGCCGACGCTGAAAGGTGGTGCAAGGGCGTATACAAAGGGGCAGTTCCAGGAATATGTGATAGGCAATCTTCCAGGAGTTGGACCGAAGCTTGCGAAGGCACTGCTAAGCCATTTCAAGAGCATAAAGAACATAGCAAATGCAGATGAATCGGAACTTATGAAGATTGAAAAAATCGGTAAAAAGAAGGCAGCAATCATACATGATACGCTTAACGGATCATATAATGAGGATTAAGCTTTTGATCTGGATTTCTTTGCCCTTTTAATCATGTTTTTGCGGTTGTAATTGGTTCCTCCCAATATTCCTGCCAGTCCAATAACTATTATGCCGATGCTTATTGCGTTCGTCTTTGCTGCTGTTCTGGCATTTGATTCCGAGTTCAATTGCACCGTTATTTCCTGCTGGACAACTCCTTGCGATGCCACAGGGCCAGGAGGCTGTAATGGCTGCTGCTGTTTTGTTGCATTTGTAGAGTTGCTTGCTGTGTTATTTGTAGCCGACGTTGCATTTCCAGCTGCAGCAGCTGCAGAATGCATTGTTGCTCCGAAAACAAGCAGTGCCAAGGCTAATATTAATAGGTATTTTCTTGCGTTATTCAGTCGACCGTACGTAGCCATCTTATCTTACTAATCACACGCCGTATTATATATTTATATATATGCATTTTTGGTTCTGTCAATAAACTCGGTTGTTTTCTTTGAGTGTCGCATTCGGTTGGTAATATAATCGTCTCATGGCTTTTCACGAATACCCTGAAAAATGGATTACT
>JBGOTD010000037.1:0-7717 GCA_041476285.1 Candidatus Micrarchaeaceae archaeon | reverse complement strand
GTTAAATTTAATATATTATGTACTACAGTGTACTTATACCTTGCGTTTTACTTCGGACTCCAACTTCGGCAAATACTGTTTTATCTGGGATGGTCCTTTACATGCGTGAATAATTCCTCCTTGGTTCCGAATCGTGCACCGCATATGCTGCACTCGTAATCTCCAGCATTTACTGAAGAATGTTCCTGCTTTACGTGTGCTTCAAGCTCCTCATCCGTACCGAACATATCACCACATACACCACATTCGTAATCCCCCATTTATACACCTAATAAGTATTAGGCATCCAATCTATAAAACACCAAGAGTCATTCCAGCATCTTGTCCCATGTCGCATGCGGCGAATCATAACCCAACGACCTCATCAAATTTTGCATCGGTGAATTGAATGTGTACACCCTGCCCTGTATTCTTTTAAGGCCCTTCTTCTTTGCAAGTTTTTCAACTTCCAGCAGCAAGGAACGCGCTATTCCCATCCTTCTGAATTCCGGAACTATGTAAAGGTCATCCATGTACAGAATTTCATTATTTTTAAAAATCTTAGGTATGGCTTCAAAATCAACTTTTATATATCCTGCAATCCTTCCGAAAACTTCAGCTACGAAAAACCTAGAAGTCTTGCTTTTAATTGCGTCCAAATAATATTTATCCATCTTGCGCTGAGTGAATTTCTTTAAATTGAACAAAGCAGGTTCCTGCCTTATGTGCAATAGGCTCGCCTCAATCAGATGCGGTCTTATTTCTTTCAAGTCCTTTGGTTTTCCATTTCTGATTACCACATCATATCTGGGTTTTGTTTCCCTTCTCAGCAGGTTTCCGTTACTTCTGCCGATGCGTGGTGCTCCTGTGTTTAGGTATGTAGCGCTTGTTGCTATTTTATCACAATCTAATATCGTAAATTATAATATATTAAATTTTCCATTTTTGCTTAATAAGAACAGAAATGGCATTTCGTATACGCGGGCCTGGTGGGATTTGAACCCACGACCTTCACCTTAGAAGGGTGCCGCTCTATCCAAGCTGAGCTACAGGCCCATTTTTCAAAACCGCATAAGCATGCCCTTTGTCTGGATCTTGAAGAACCTCTTTGTATTTTGAGTAAGCAAATCTGCGGTCTTCTTAAAGTCCAGTCCTTTTATCTCCGAGACTATCTGTATCGACCTTTCAATATCCTTTGGCGATGCACCAACTACAGGGGCATCGGTCTCGGCCATTATATTATCTATCGCTATTTCTTTTATAACCTTACCTCTTTTGCCTGACTGTATGGGCGGCACTGAAATCATATAACCCTTTTTCTCTATCTCCTTTGCCTGCTGCACGTTTCCCTCAAAGAAGTGGATGTGCGCTGATTTTGTGCCCTTTTCGTTCAATATGTGCAAAATCTCCTTTAATGCATCCCTTGAATGTATGCTTACCGGCAGCCTCAATTCGTCTGCGAGGTCCAGCAGCCTTCCGAAAACAATCTTCTGCTTTTCTACCGGCACCTTTTCACTTACTCTGCCGTAATCAAGCCCTATCTCCCCAATGCCTACTATCTTGTTTGCATGCTGCTTTATCAGCTTAACATTGAACTCGAGCTCCTCATCGGTTACATTTGCATGCTCGGGATCTATCCCCAGCATTGTGAATATGTGCTTGTTGTCTGCAAGTTCCATACATTTTATATTTGACTTGGTGTCAACACCATTTGTTATTATGGTGCGAACGCCGTAAGCTATCGAGTTTTTTATTAAGTTCCTGTCGCTTATAAGGTCGAGATGGCAATGCGCATCTGCCATTTCCGTAATCTGCCTTTCTACTGTGGTCTCCTTTGCGACCTGCTTCGTATTCATGTATTAACCTTATATCTCTTTTGAAGGTAAAGATTAAATAAGAGAATTCTTATATATAATTGGACGTGGTCTAATGGTAAAAATGAAAGAGGTAGTGAAAAGGCTCGAGATAATAATAGCACTTCTTATCGTTATGATAGCGGCCCTTGCCATTTATATCATATACCCGTCACTAAAGCTTTCAATACAGGGCCAGCCGTTCGGAAAAAGACTTACAGGCATAAATTCACCGCTTAGCTACTCCCAGCTTTCCGTGATAAACAACGCCTCGAACAACAACTTCGAGATTGCTGGCGAAATGCTGTTAAACCTCTCAATTCCTGGTGTCCAGATGCGCAACAATACATATTCAGGCCCACTTTTCCAGGTGTCCCTTAATCATCCACTACAATTAAATTCGCTGGTCATCAATGGTAAGCCAAGTGTTGTGTACATCGGTGCAATATCCTGCATATATTGCGCAGAAAACAGATGGGCAATGGCACTTGCATTATCCCGCTTCGGCTCATTCGATAAACTTTATCTTGGTTATAGCGCGCTTCAGGACGGTGACATACCAACTCTTTACTGGCTGCCTCAAAACTATAATTCTACCGGGCAGATAATATATGGCAACAAATACCACAGCAACTACATAAACTTTTTCAGTGCGGAATACGATTCTGAAATATCTGCAGGATTCCAGTTCCCTGCCGTACAGGATCCGATTCAATATTTTGTTGCAAACACAACAAACTCAAGCTATAGAACTGCCATGCAATTCATGCACGACACAAGACTGTTCCAGGGCACGCCATTTACCTTCTGGGGCAATTCGATAAATATGGGCGCGGATGCGGTTGTGTTTGGAAATGGCACCAGCCAGACTGCAATATCAAACAACCCACCACTCACTTACATGACACATGACCAGATACTCGGTCTTTTGGGCAGCTTTAAAAGCACCTTTGCATATGAGGAGTACGCTGCAGCTGATGTTTATATAGCAGAGACATGCCCATCCTTAACAAACGCACCGCCGATATGCTCGCTGCCTGCGATAAAAGCCATCGAAAGCAGAATGGGGCTTGCATGAATTTCGTAAGGTCGCTAAAAAGCATATACAGGCCAAAATACATCGCTCTTAACATAGCAATAGCGGTTGTTTACTACTATCTGATCAAGTACATGCTCTCCATACAACAGAGAGGTATACCAATAACGATTGTACCGCTATACCTCATTTATCTTCTTGTAATCGTATCTTCGATTACACTGACCATAGCGATATACTCATTCCACACAAGAAGGAACCAGGCAAAGTTTTCCGCAACTTCGACAAGCGTTGCCACAACAGTTGTTGGCGGAGTCGTTGCGGGCTGCGGATGCCAGGCTGCCATACTGTTCAATGTGCTTACGATTTCATTGGGAACTGGAGAAGCAACGCTGGTGAATACCATAGTTACTGAAAACGCACCATTTATTTTCGGGGCTATGATAATAATAAATCTTTTTGTTATAGCATATTATCTTGAAAAGCTTTCAAATCCAAAATGCAAAATAAAATGAGGCTCTGATCCAATGGCATCAAACAAAAAAGTTGCAAGAGGCACATCCAAAAGAAGGATCAGAAGCTATACTGCAGTAAAGAAATTGCCGATAGTGTATGAACCATCATCAGTCCCGGGTTATGAAGAATCCCTGCTCAAAAGCATAATATCATCAAAAAATACTGAAAGAACAACCGCCCATTCCCTGCTGTTCAACTCGGTACTGTCCAACATCACTCCTGGAATTCGCGATCTTCAATATAAGAATGGAATCTATGCAGGAAAGACGCTCTATCGCATTTATCGCGCTGAGAAACACTATCTATGGTATGAGGAAAGTGTTACCGATCTTATTTCATTCCTTGAAAATGCAGGCTTTGCTGGCATAACCTACAATATATTCCCGGACAGGGTAGATATCCGATTTAATAACCGTGACAAGACGTACATCGGTGAAAACATACACTCATTTGAGGCTGGAATAATCTCAGGGTTTCTTGGCGCGGGTAAAAAGCAGCATCTGGTTGTTGATGAGGTGTCATGCAGCAACAACGGCTCGGAATCATGCCATTTTACCACTCACATATCAACCAAGCACCCCCATCAACTGAACGGCAACAGGGTGTTTAACAATTTTTCAAGTTCCATAAAGACATATCTGAATAGCAACGAAACTATGTCAAAGTCGGGATTTGCAGAAGAGTACTATGCGCTTTCATCATCACTGTTTTTGGAATCCGCTTACAACAAGCACATCAATGACATAACATACTATCTGGGCAGCGAAATAGGCTCAACGCTCAGGATATCCAGGCTGGACAGCGGTTCGGCCAAGAGAATAGAACAACTTTATGAACTGCTAGGGCTTGGCAGCCTTACTGTGAAATCGAAAAAGGGTCTTGACATGGAGGTCCAGTTTTCCACGCTAAAGTCTAAAAAAGGGTTCGTAGATATATCTATCGCCTTCCTTAACGGGTTGCTAAAGGATTCCATACCCAAAGGCTCAGAAATAAATACTGATATAACTAAAAGGAATAATTCCTATGTTGTGCATATAACTGAATCTAAGGTATGATTGGTGCTTTGATTGGCTCTTGAATTTGTTGATGTGCTGGAACACTTCATACCCAGCATAAAGCAGCCCGGAAGCCCGCTCTCGCTCAGAGAGAAGATGTACTGGACCGGTGCGATAATACTCGTATACTTCATGCTTTACAACATCTATGCGATAGGAGTCAACCAGCAGTCGGTGCAGCAACCCTTCCTTCAGCTGATAAGCATAATATTCGCCGCAAAGATAGGAAGCCTTATCACCGTTGGAATAGGTCCAATAGTACTTTCAAGCATAATATTGCAGCTTATCTCAGGCTCGGGACTGGTAAACATAGACCAGAGTGACCCTGTGCAAAAAGGGCGACTTCAAACACTGCAGAAAGTTGCGGCAATAGGAATTGCCGTAGTTGAGGCATTCATTTTCGTATATACTGGTTATGTTCCTGTCTCTGCAGCATCATTTATCCCGATTGTTATCGCGCAGATGGCAGTAGGTGCTGTAGTTATCATATATCTTGACGAGATGATGACAAAGTACGGCATAACCTCTGGAATTAACATGTTCATCGCTGCAGGAGTTTCCTATGCGATAGTCGCAGGAACTCTCAGCATACTTCTTCCAGAGGCAATCACCGCACTTCAGGCAGGAGGTGCAGCCGCAATATCCAATGCACTTATCGCGTTTGGGCCGTTGTTCTTCGCAATCGTGGTATTTCTCGCAAGTATATATGCCTATGAGATGAAAGTTGAGCTTCCGCTCTCCTTTGAGCAGTTCAGGGGGATAGGCGGCAGGCTGCCCATACCCTTCCTTTATGTGAGCGTGCTGCCCGTAATACTTGCATCATCGCTTGAGCTGAGCCTTACAGTATGGTTCAGGTTCCTTGCCGGAGTGCATGGAGCATTTGCAAACCTTACAAGATTCATAGCATATTATCAGCCGGTAGCTGCAGCCAACGGCGCCACATCATTGCAACTCACCGGTGGCATAACATATCTGATATCACCAACATTCCCACTTCCATATTCTGCAAACTTCGGCGGAATAGGCGGTTACGGAACATATTTCACCTATCTTGTCAGTCATACCACATCATTGTTCCTTCCATGGGGTGGAATACTCCAGGTTCCTGAATGGATACACATGATCGTCTATACGGTAGTACTGATAATATTGTGCGTCATATTCGGAAAGTTCTGGGTGGAACTTACAGGCCAGAATCCAAAGGCCATGGCGGAGCAGCTCGGGGAGATGGGATGGCAGATACCGGGATTCAGGCGCGATCCAAGAATAGTCGAGAACGTGCTCAACAAATATATTCCAACATTAACAACACTGGGAAGCATATTCGTAGGACTGCTTGCCGCCCTTGCGACTCTTACTGGTGCAATAGGATCAGGAATGGGAATTCTTCTTACCGTAGGAATAATCTACATGCTGTACCAGCAGTTGGAGCAGGAACGGCTTTATGAGACCTATCCGTTCCTTGAGAAGATAGCAAAATAATGTGAGGGTCTGTTGGATCTATTGCTAATCAATAACCTTTCTAAGCAGGGGTTTGACTTTAAACTCGTAAAAATCCCTGAACATTGGAGTTAATTTATAGCCATACCAGCCCTTGCTATTTGGCATATCCTCATTTATCTGCATTGATATACCTACATCAGACATATATGCATTGAAGAGGAACGCAACATCTCTACTTACTAGCTTGCTTGATTCCGCAAGTTTAGCAAGCCTGCTTATCACTTTGATATGGTCCTTTTCAAGCAGAAGCCCTAACAACAGTGACTCCTGGAAACTTTTCTCTTTGTTCATTATGCCTTTTGCTGCGGCATGCCCTGCCATGTATCCCATCGTTTCCACAATCCTATGGGCATCATCCTCTACTCTTATCTGGATATCATGTCTCCCTCTTAAAAACAGGCGCCTAATCCTCACGAAATTCATAAGATTGTTCGTGCGCTGGTCTTCGAATTTTTTTAGGTGCTGCAGATCTCCGTATACTCTATTTGTTACAAGCACGTCAGCCGCAAAACTGCACAAAGCCTCGTCAGATACGATCATGCTGATCTTATGCTCCTTATGCCTTGTGAATCGCACGTCATCAGATACACCAGAATTTACTGTAATTATATGGTGCACTAATTCATGTGCCATTGTTGAATCCAAAGAAACTCTCAAGGATCTTAGGTGGTCTCTTGTATCGTCAATAAATTCCATATCGTTTGTAAATAACTTGTGCATTGCTGCCCTTATGTCCAAAATTCCCTTTATGCTCGTATCCAAGATGCTTATTAACCCGTTTTTGTATTCGCCCTCTGTTACGGACTCTGTTTTTCCGTCTGGCCCCTCTTTTACGGATATGCGTAAATTCTTAAAAAAACGTTTTGGCACTCCTATCTTCACATAATCTTCTATTACTGTTCTTGCAGTGGCATTTGCATAGGTCTCATATTCGCTTTTTGAATGCTTTATCTTTCTCTGTTTAAGCTGCATCTTATCACGTTAGGATTCTAATCGGACTCATATAATAACTTTAAGTTATATTACGTTAATTGGCGTAATATGGCATTTAAATCGCAGGAAAAACATTAGAAAGTACAAATTGATTAGATATTTATATTACCGAATACTACTCTATAATAGTGATATAATGACAACGGCGAACGCTACTCCGAAGAGTCATAGCGATGTGGAAAGGGCAAGGATAGTGGAAAGTAGTACGGAATCGCTATTTAGAATTAGCAACAACGTCTCAACATCTGTTAACACAAATTTATCCATTTCAATTATGGAATTTGGCATCGCTTTACAAAGACATGAATCTGATCCAGTTATGGCAAAAAGAAGCTTACACAAAGCAATAACAGATTTTAGGAGCTATGTGGACTCTTTCGATCCCAAAAATGAGGTAAAGGATACGTGCATTGACATCTCAAATGATCTCGCACATGCATCAAAGGCATTACGCAATGCCAACGGCGCAATAGCAGAACCATTCAAAAAGTCATTTTCATCATTGGCCGAGGCGCTAAACCTTACATCCACCTATGTAAATACGTATTATCTTGCAATGTCATTAGAACCGGGATCCAGACCCGGCATATTTTATGAGGTATCTAAAACAACCAAGGACAAGATAATCTCCAAGCTGGAAGAGATTCTCTCGTTTAGCGAGCCGTCTGCACAGCAGCCCACCAAAGAGGTTTTGCGTACTTCAGATAGCGCATGAATCTCCTAATCTGCTATTTGGAGATTCGTGTTGTTTTGAAACAAAACAATAATTAGATCAGAGTTCG
>JBGOTD010000036.1:0-8038 GCA_041476285.1 Candidatus Micrarchaeaceae archaeon | reverse complement strand
GATACTGCGTGATCTAAATCACAAAAATGGTATTGCTAACATAACTACAAATGTACAGTAATAGGCTTTCTAATGTTAACGGGGCATCTATCCTTTTCAATCAGTAGCTAATGAGTTATCAGGCAATGAACGGATATTTTGGAAAATTTGGAGAATACTCTGCTGTAACCAGTCTGCATCCTGCAGTGCTAATTATTATTTTAGCAGCTTGCGCATACATGTTCATAACTACCAAAAGAAGGATTGCCGCGCTTTTTCTGGTACTCGCAATTATTATACCTATGGATCAAAAAGTCGCTATTGCAGGATATAATGTGTTTTCAATACGCATTCTTATTATCTGCAGTTGGTTATCTCTCTTGCTGACTTCCAGATTCAAACTAACTGCAATAACAAGTTTGGATAAAATATTTATTGTATGGGCAGTTGCCAAGGTTGTTGTTTGGGTAATCTTATGGCAGGATATTCCGGCGACAATGTATATTATCGGCTGGCTACTATCCGCATTCGGGATTTATTTTTTGTTCAGAACAGCGATAACAAGCATTGAGGATATCGAGGCACTGCTCAGAGTCCTGGCTATGGTAAGTATTGTTATTGCTATTTCCATGCTTGTTGAGCAAATAACTAGTCGCAATTTATTTGCCTACCTTGGAAATAGTCCAACAATAACTGAATTTACCCAATTGCGAGCAGGGAAACTTCGTTCCCAAGGGCCCTTTCAGCATCCGATATGTACAGGCATGTTCGGTGCAACATTAGTGCCTTTATTTATTATGCAGATAAAGTCGTGGAAAAGAAGTAAGATTTATGGGCTTATCGGGCTAGCTGCTGCCTTAGTCATCGCAATAACTTCGTCTTCAAGCGGTCCTATACTTGCCATGGTGATGGGCATTGTAGGACTTTTATTCTGGGGTTTTCGATATAAGATGCGCGTAATTCAATGGTCTGCCCTATTTATTATTATTGCCCTACATCTTGTAATGAAAGGCCCGGTCTGGGCGTTAATTGGCAAATCTGCTATTTTGGGTGCTTCAACCGGTTATCATAGAGTAGAACTTATAACTAAATTTATTGACTATTTTAATGAATGGTGGCTTCTGGGAACAAAGGACACAAGCCACTGGGGGTATGGAATGGATGATATGATCAACTTTTTTATAGTACAAGGAGTTCAAGGTGGTCTCCTAGGGTTTATCCTTTTCATCGTGCTAATTGTTCGCTGTTATAAAATTATTGGGCGAAGCCTCCGAGAAACCGGGTACCTTTCGGAGCAATTTATCATTTGGGGACTTGGTGCTGCACTTTTTGCACATCTTGTAGGTTTTTTCGGAATAGCATACTTTGATCAGCAAGTGGTCATGTTTTACCTTCTATTTGCATTTATCTCCATGCTTGCCTGCAAAGACTTGAAAATAGCAAAAGGCAGGTCCCATATCCTGAATGACCCCAGAAATGTTAACAGCATCAAAGACCGCAGGTTTGACAAAGAAATTACGCAAGGGGTTCTTTACAAATGAAGACCGAGTATAAATTATCCATAATTATCGTCAGTTGGAATGCTAAGGATTACTTGATCAAATGCCTTAAATCCGCTATCGCGGATATCAATAAAATACCTACAGAAATCATCGTAGTTGATAATTGCTCTTCTGATGGCTCAGCCGATGCCGTTGAAGAACAATTTCCTGAAGTAAAGCTTATTCGTAATAAGCAAAATCTTGGGTTTGCAAAAGCGAATAATATAGGAATAAAATCTTGCACTGGTGAGTATGTCTGTCTGATGAACTCAGATATAGTTGTTATGAAGGACTGCTTTCCGCAATTGATTGAATATATGGATTCTAACTCAAATGTCGGTGTCCTTGCTCCCAAGACACTGAACGCTGATGGTACGCTTCAGCGCTCATGTTTTTCGCTTCCGTCAATCTGGAATTCGCTAAGTCGTGTTTTTGCACTGGATTCTATATTTCCATGGAGCCGCTTATTTGGAAGCCGTTTAATGACGTATTGGGCACATGATGAAATCAGGACCGTTGAGGCCCTCAACGGATGTTTCCTCATCGTGAGCAGAAAAGCTCTTGAAGAGGTAGGACTGCTGGATGAAGGTTTTTTTTTCTATGGGGAGGACTTAGACTGGTGTAAAAGATTTGGTGATTGTGGATGGGATGTTGTTTATTATCCCAAAGCCGAGGCAATACACTTTGGAGGCGCCAGTTCATCGAATGCTCCGATCAGATATGCTATTGAAATGAACAAGGCCGATCTGCAGTATTGGCGCAAGCATAAGAGACTTAGCGGAGAACTAGCATATTTCTTAATTCTTTTGCTTCATCACTCGTTGCGATTAATAGGTTATGCACCCTTGTGTCTCCTTAATCGCTCTTTGAGGGGAAATACAACTTACAAATTAAAAAGGAGCTTTGAATGCTTGCGATGGTTGTTGACGCGTTATTCTGTTCGAGCGGTATCTGACAAATGATAACTCAAACTAATAATTGTAACGGAAACATAGGACCTTATGTTTTAATTACAGCTGCTCATAATGAAGAAAAAGATATTGAGAAAACGATCATCTCAGTTGTTAGTCAGTCTATTCGGCCGATGAAATGGGTAATCGTAAATGATCGCTCAACCGACAGAACCGATAAGATAATAACACAGTATCAAAGGGATAACGAGTTTATTGTGCTCTTGACCGTTACCGGAGATAATAACAGGAATTTTGGCGCTCAGGTCCGTGCTATAAACAAAGGATATGATTTAGTTAAACAGCTTGATTATGATTTTATTGGCAATATAGATGCAGACATTTCTTTTGATAAAAATTATTTTGAGCAGCTGTTGAAGGTGTTCGAGCAAAACTCCCGTTTGGGGCTGACTGGAGGGGAAATTTACGAACAGTACAGAGGAGAGTTTAAACCGAGGCCATCAAATAATCCCAGATCCGTTCCTCATGCTGTACAGTTTTTCAGACGAGCATGTTTTGAATGTGTCGGAGGCTATAAGCCTTTTGAATATGGAGGACCTGACTGGTATGCGGAAGTAACGGCAAGGATGAAAGGGTGGTATGTTCAAACTACACTGGGATTGCCAGTATTCCATCATAGACCGACTTTGGGCGCAGAAGACTTTGTACGAGGATCTATAAGAGTAGGATTTTTGGCATATTCTTTTGGCTCACATCCACTATTTGAATTACTGAAAAGTATAAAGCGAATGAGGGGCAAGCCCTATGTACTTCGTGGTCTTATTGGATTTGGTGCCTTTTTATGGGCCACCTGTTCGAGGAGAAAAAGGGAAGCATCAGATGAGTTTGTGAGATATCTCAGAAATGAGCAATCAATGAGAATGCGGGGAAGCCTTAAAAGAAGCTTTCATGCATGAGGAACTGAATTGACGATGGAATTAGTTTCCCTGAAAAGAATTATCAAGTGCGCTGACCATACCTCTTCTCGATTACTTCTCAAAATGGGAGTAGAGAGTAATTCACTGATAATTCTGTATCTTCATGGTGTTTTTGCAAATAAAATTCAAATGGAAACCGCGCGTAACATTACCATGGCCTATGATGGGATAACCCTTGACGGACTCAGAAACGTTGTCAAATATTTTATTGCATCTGAATATACATTTATTTCACCGGAGGATATGCTTATCGGTCTGGCCAAAAACAAGAAATACGTAATGCTGACATTCGATGACGGATATGCAAGTAATAGAATGGTATTACAGGTATTGAAAGAGTTTAAAGTCCCGGCGGTCTTTTTTATTTCTCCTAGAAACATACTCAATAATAAATGTTTTTGGTGGGATGTGGTATATAGGGAGCTATACAAGCGCTCTTTTCCGTTAAGTAAAATTCAATCAGAGATTCAAAGACTAAAGCAACTCAAAGCTGGAGAAATAGATGAGGAAATAAATTTGAATTTCGGTCCCGATGCTTTTAAGCCAATTGACGACTTAGACCGTCCGATGACAGTCAATGAATTGGGTGAATTTTCACGGGAACCGTACGTATTTATCGGGAATCACACCATGGATCATGCAATTCTGACAAATTACTCAGTAGGTGAGATCAGTTCGCAAATCTTGATGGCACAAGACATACTCGATGATATCGTAAATGGCAACCTGCGGATAATTTCGTATCCAAGCGGGGCGTATTCACCCGATGTGTTGAATACATGTAGGGAAATGAAATATTTACTGGGTTTCACTATTGAACCTGAAAAAGTTGTTGTACCCCTATCCAATCATGGTGATACTTTCCTTTCGCTTGGTCGTTATTCGTTGAAATCGAATGATGAAACGGTATTGAGTAAATGCGACATGGCGCGCTCTGATTTCCTCTGGAGCAGTTTTCTTAAGAAAGTTTATAGGCACGTTTGCTCGGATTCTATCACCCAGTAAGATAATAGTAGCAAGATTCTTTTCAATATTGATATCAAATAAGTAGGGGCGAAGTACATGTCTGTAAATCAACAATCTAAAGGGATTCATTATTCTGGCCGTTTTTTGACTGGCAACGTAATATACAATCTTGTAGGACAATTGTTGCCAATGGTTGCTGCCTTAGCCGCAATTCCGTTTATCATTTCCCATTTGGGCACCGAGAGATTTGGTGTATTGACTATAATATGGATGGTTGTGGGCTATTTCAGCCTTTTCGATATGGGCATAGGTAGAGCTACTACAAAATTCACTGCTGAATATATTAGCTCTGGAAGGTTGATGGAACTTCCCTCGCTAATCTGGAATTCGCTCTATATGCTTATTGGTCTTGGAATTTTGGGCGGCCTAATTCTTGCTCTATTGACTCCTTTACTAATATATCATGTGCTGAAAATTCCACCTAATTTACAGATGGAAACATTGAAAGTATTTTATGCTATGGCTGTTTCCATCCCTTTTGTTCTTGGGACATCTGGTGCTCGCGGTGTATTGGAGGCCCAACAGCGATTTCTCTTAGTAAACGCCATAAAACTACCCGCCAGTTTGATAAATTTTCTTGCTCCAATATTCGTGCTGATCTTTGCGAACAATCTTTATTATATTTCAGTGGTGCTCGTTGCAGGTCGTATTATTTTCTTTATTTTATATTTGATTTTTTGTCTGAATTCCGTACCAAACATGTTTAAGCTCCAAAGAATGGATCTTAGCCAGGTTAAGATTTTACTAGGTTTCGGTGGTTGGTTGACGGTATCCAATATTATCGGCCCGTTAATGACTTATATGGATCGCTTTGTTATTGGCGCGCTCATAAGTTTAAGCGCTGTTACATATTATGCTACGCCATATGATGTGGTTACACGATTATGGGTTTTTTCCGGCAGTTTGCTTGGAGTCCTGTTCCCAGTATTCAGCGCGTATTCCATAGGTGATAATCAAAGGAATTTGGAGAAACTATACAAAAGAAGTCTATATTGTCTTTTAGTAATACTATTGCCGATAATTGTTATTATTTGCGTAATGGCTGAGCCATTACTAACTATGTGGTTAGGAGCTGAATTTGCTAGGCACAGCACAATTGTAACGCAAATATTGTCTGTTGGAGTTCTTATTTGTGCGCTAAGTCAGGTACCTTTTAGTGTTACTCAGGCGATGGGAAGACCAGATGTTACTGCTAAGTTACATTTGATTGAATTACCTTTATATCTCGGAGTCATGTGGCTTGCGATACCAAAGCTCGGCATTGTTGGGGCAGCTGTTGCTTGGCTTTTACGCATTTTGGTCGATGCTTTCTTTCTGTTTTGGTTCTCCTTCCGGATGAAATGGGTAAGCATTTGGCCTGATAATCATCAAACAAAACTGATTTTGATTAATGCGCTACTGATTGTTAGCGCCTTTGTGATAACTTCATTTATGGATAGTATCATCCCAAAAATTGCAATATTAGTTGTATTCGTCTTAACATTTATTTATTGTGCTACAACTTCATTAGCGGGAGATGATAAAGAGAATGTCCTGAATTTACTGACCAGATGGAAAAAGACAGCAAAAGGAAAGTTATTGTGAAAAAAGTTATATGGATAGGTACAAAACATAATGGATGAGCAAGCTAAGAATGTGATCAGATCGAAAGATAGTCCACTGTGCAAGGGATGCGGAAAAGAAGGGTTGCTTGTATATGCTGAACTAAAAGACCTACTTTTCGGAGCACCTGGACTTTGGGGGGTCAGAAAATGTCCCAGTGAGCATTGTGGTTTAATGTGGCCAGATCCTATGCCATTAGAAGAAGAAATAGGAAAAGCATATAAAAACTATTATACCCACGAAAAATATCGAGTAGCTATAGAAAAGAATGACATGGGGATTTTGCGGCGTTTCTATAATATCACCAAGACAAGTTATTTGGCATATCGATATGGCTATGATCAAACGCATTTTGGTGGCTTGCAAAGTATTCTAGGAAGGTTGATCCAGTTAATACCAAGTCGACGAGTATATTTGGATTCTAGTGTCTATTTTCTGAGGGCAAATCCTGGAGGACGTTTACTTGAAGTGGGCTGTGGAAGCGGTGAAACTTTAATGCATATGCTAAAATTGGGATGGCAGGCAGAAGGTGTAGACTTCGATCCTGCCGCCGTTGATTGTGCCAGAAGCAAGGGGCTGAATGTTTCACTCGGATCATTGGAGCAGCAGGAGTACCCTGATAATCATTTTGATGCAGTAGTTATGAGTCATCTTATCGAACATGTTCACGATCCGTTGCTATTGGTGAAAGAATCGCGTCGCGTTCTCAAGCCTGGGGGAAATCTTGTCATTTTGACTCCCAATAATAGAAGCTTTGGACATAAGTTATTTCGAGAAGAATGGAGGGGACTCGAACCTCCGAGACATCTTAACATTTTTTGTCGCATGTCGTTATGCAATCTTGTAAAAATAGCAGGGTTTAAACGTCTTACAGTCTCAAGTACAATACGTAATGCAAATTTTATTTTTATCGCTTCCTGGGCTTATAAGAAAGACAATAAATACATTGAGGGTAGACCTCAGCCTTTCGCCATAAGACTAATCGCGAGTTTATTGCAATACATAGAATGGGTATTTCTTAAGTGCGGATTTGACTTAGGAGAGGAGATAGCTCTGGTTGCAATAAAATGAAGAATGATGCTATTGGAAAACGAAACATTCAGCCATGAGGTACCGGTCACGGTATCATTTGGATCGGATGCTATGGCAGGTTAACTGGCTGGTTGACCTGGAAATTGAGGGAATATCATAGTGAAATTTCAGTCGTTAGAAGCATTTAGAGGTATTGCGGCTATAATGGTTGTGTTATACCATTCGCCTTTTTATTCAGAAACATCACACGTATCGATAGTAAGAAATAGTCCGCTTTTCGTGGATTTCTTTTTTGTTCTGTCAGGATTTGTAATGACTTTCGCTTATCAAGGGAAAATTGGTAATACAGTACATTTTAGGCAATTCTTTTTGCTCAGATTTGGAAGGATTTATCCTTTGCATTTATGTATGTTGTTGCTGTGGGTGCTATATGTTGTTGTGAAATATTATTTATACAGTCATGGTTATGGAGGAACCAATCCGATTGAACATAATAATCTCTATTCATTTATTACAAATGTGTTATTGGTGCAATCTCTTGGCTTTCATAAACAATTAACTTGGAACTACCCGTCTTGGAGTATATGTCTTGAATTTGCTGCATATATGATATTTTTTGTATACGTTTATTATTTGTCAAAAACCATAAATATATTTGTAATGATTTTGATTCCTGTAACTTCTTATGTTCTGCTTTATTTATTTGGGTCGGAAATACTAGCAACTTATGATTTGGGGATTTTACGATGTATCGGTGGTTTTTTTGCTGGTGTCTTGGTATATACAAGTTATGAGGCGTTTCCATTTAGCATAAAAAGTAAGAAGTATGCTACTATTACTGAGATATTGTCAATATGTGTACTAATATATGTCGTATCAAATGCAGATGGAGGTGAGTCTGTATATTTTGTCTTTCTATCAATCCTATCATTTATGAGTGTTGTTTATTTATATTCTATTCAAAACATAG
>JBGOTD010000035.1:0-8145 GCA_041476285.1 Candidatus Micrarchaeaceae archaeon | reverse complement strand
TGGATCTTTATGTTCTAAACTACAACGGCAACCTTTTCGATGCAGGGGAAATAGCTGCAATGAGCGCCATTCTCGATACAGGAATACCAAAATACGAGGACGAGAAGGTAATAAGGGAGGAAAGGCCGACCAAGCTCAAGATAAAAAACATAGTCACATCGGCTACTTTTGCAAAGATAGGCAGCAAGATAATACTTGACCCTACAGGCAACGAGGAAAGAGCCGCAAACGCAAGAATGACAATAGCAACAGACGAGGAGAATGTGAGGGCAATGCAAAAGGGCTTGAGCGTAGGTTTCTTCGTCAACGAGGTAAACGAGCTCATAGACATAGCATTTAATAAACATAAAGACATAAAGGATATCATAAAAAAGGGGCAGAAGTAAAAGTGATAAATTATGGCCAATGCTAGCATTAGATACGGGGCAAGCATAAGGAAGCGCTACAGGAAGATAAAGATAGAGAAGACTTCGCGCTACATATGCGAGATGTGCGGCAAGAACTCCGTAAAGAGGGTAGGCACAGGCATATGGAGATGCAGGCACTGCAGCGCAACCTATGCCGGCGGCGCATATTCAATGACAACCCCTACAGGAATGAATGCAAGAAGGATCATAGACAACCTAAAGAAGTGAAAAATTGGTAAAGATAACATTTTCGCCCATAAAGGAGCTCGTAGTGCATGAGTTAGTGAGCGTGGAGCATGACGACCTGCTCAGGAGCAGGATAACTCCAGCAGGCAACATGCCTTTGTACTGGTGCGATGGCGTATTGTTCAGCTTCAATTCGATGCCGATGACAAAGGACATCGTAAAGGATTATCTTAACGGGACCATACACTGGATGGAAGTACATTACAGCCATATGAAAAGCTACCAGCCTGTTGTTGAGCTGAATGACGAGCAATACAACGCTACGATGCGAATACGTGTGCTTGACACAAGCAAGTCCGCATTGCATAGCGAGCTTATAAAATGGCTGAAGAGTAGGAGATGATATTATGGCATATGTATGCGCAAAATGTGGCAAAAAACAGAAACAATTGGAGAGCAACGTAAGGTGCAGCTACTGCGGATCAAGGATAATTATAAAGAGCAGGCCTAATCTTTCAAGGGAAGTACCCACAGATTGATGCCTTACGACGCGTCTGTACGAACCCGGTTCGGCGTTTAGCTGGACAAAACCTTTTTAAGGATTTTAATTTTATATGCTTCATGGTTGTAGCTGCAAGAAGGGCGACCGAGACTGAACGCCCATTGGTGAGCAGGGAAGACGCATTTGTAATTCTGAAAGAACTGGAAGTGGAAAGGCTTTGGCCCGGACTGATGGTTTCTCTTTCTAAGAGCAGCAATGTTGAGATAAGACGCAGAGTTGCCGCACATCCGGATACGCCAGAAGAAACAAGGTCAAGATTATTAAAAACCGATCTGGAAAAATCTGTGAGGGATGCGGCTGCTGAAGCATTCGATTTGATGAGACATGGCGGCCACGAAGCGCTTGTGGCTAAGTTCGTCCATGAAAACAAACCAGACAATAAAGTAACTCTGATAAGGCTGTAAGAATAGACATCAATGTTACTGCAGTGCTAATGCTTTATCTGGTCTGCGCTTACTATTATCGTTTCATCGACGTTCTTTACGCGCTCGTACCTTACGCTTTTCTTTGCGAATTCTCTTGATGTGTGCTCGCTCCTTATTAGCTCCTCAGACTTTACAAGAAGCATGCTTGCGATCTTTCCTTCCTCAAAATCGATAACCAGGTCTTCCACAGCACCAAGCATTGTGCCGGTGTTGCTTATTATTTGCTTTCCATAAAGTTCAGACAATAAAAGGGTGTCGGTCATCTTAATCACTTCTCTACTCAATGCTCATAATCTTTTTGGATGCAAAGATTCTTATTATATAACCCTTTAGCTCTGTCATGAACGCACTCCTGTCCTTGCTCAGTTCCGAAGTTTCCTTGTCATCGAAAAGTGCGGCGTTGTTCTCAACGAGATATTCCAGATACTCATTTGTAAGGTGGTGGCTTTTAGTATTGCAGTTGTTGCAGTGGTAAAGCGGCATTATCGGCGCGTCGCTCTTGCCTGCAAACGCGTCCACATATCTTAGAAGCTCGTACTGGCCGCATTTTGGGCAGGGCTTGCTGAACTTGACATCAGAATATTGGGCCTCCTTCGTTTCAGAGACATTTGCCTCCTTGAGTGCATCTGCAACCCTTTGATTGAGTTCGTCTTTGCTGATTTTTGTCATTTTCTGCAATAGTATTAGACCGTTTTCATCAAATATGGTTTCAAGGGTAGCCGCATCTCTTGTCTCCCAGAGCCTTATTCTTTGCTTGCCGTTATGATTATACTGGATTTTTATGCGGCCGTTGCCGTCTTTTGAGACATATGCAGTATTTTCGCTTATTCAATCACCAAACATGAGCCTGTATTTGTCCACGTCCTCTTCGGTTATTGTATTCCTCTTCTTGCTTTTTGCACTTTTCACAGCATATTTGGCTATCCTTCTTGCCTTTTTCTCCAGTATGCGGGCTATCGCCTCCGCGGCCTTGTCCGTTATTATCACGTTAGGATTGGAACCGCCCTTCACTATTTTCTTTATAGAAGCTTTTGATATGTTGCGCATCAATGCACCAATTCAGCACTCAAGATCGTCCTCATAGCAAATTTGCTCGGCAGATTAATTATTCATCACGTATGTAGTATGATGATTCTAACCAATAAATATGTTGCTGTATTGTATTACTTTCTCAGGATTTCGTCAGATTTCATTTCTGCAATTATCGCCCTACCTATTTCTTGAACTGCATCGTAAATTGCAGGGGCATGATCCTTATATGTCGTAACGCCCTCTATGCTGAAATATAATCTTCCGCTTATCTTTACTTCGGGCTCAATTCTTATCGTGTACACCAAGTTCTTATCTTTTATTATTTTTTCTGCAAGCCTGAGGAATTTCTCGGATTCTGCGCCATGATTTGATATATCTATTACGCATGTGTTTAAAAATTGAAGAATTCCTTTAATTCTTCTTGCTTCAGAGGTTATTCTGCCTACGCCCTGTCTGCCCTCGTCCATAGGGGTGCTGTTCAGGCTTCCAGATATCGTTACTGCTTTCGAGACCTCTGCCAATTTTATCACTTATTATTATCTTTACCATTATACTTAAAGTTGATTAAGATTCAAATATGTTCCTTTGATGCTTCCAACTTATCGCAAATCTATTTATAGGCAATAGTGGCTAAATTATAACTAGGTGCTAATATGAGTGTAAAGGATGTAGGCGACGCAGATTTTGATGCTGAAGTATTGAATTCGGATATGCCTGTCATAGTTGATATATGGGCTCCGTGGTGCGGACCGTGCAGGATGTACAGCCCGATAATAGATGAAGTGTCAAAAGATTATGAGGGCAAGGTGAAATTCGTAAAGATTAATGCGGATGAAAACGAAAGGGCAGTGATGAAGTTCAACGTAAGCAGCATACCTACAACCCTTCTGATACAGAAAGGCCAGCTAAAGGCAATGAACGTGGGTGCGATACCAAAGGAGAGTTTAAAGAAATGGATAACAAAAAACATGTAGGCCCAAAACCAAGTCTTTTTATTTATCCTTATTTTAGATATTTAGTGACATTGTGAGCAAAATGCCGGACATTCCATTTCCTAGAGGAGCAAGAGACCTTCTGCCAAACGAGGCATTGTTCAGGAATGAACTCCTGAAGAATATAGAAAGCGTATTCCAGCTGTTTGGGTTTCTTACAATAGACACTCCCTCTTTTGAATCGCTGAAGGTGCTCAAGGCTAAGGACGCAATAGGCTCAGACACCAAGCTCATATACGAGCTCAAGGATGAGCAGCTCGGGCTCAGGTACGACATGACCATGTCGCTTGCGAGATACATGGCAATGCACCAGGAGGTGCCGATGCCTTTCAAAAGATACTATATAGGGAAGGCTTGGAGAAGGGAGGAACCCCAGAAGCTCAGGTACAGGGAGATAACCCAGGCTGACGTTGACATAGTTGGAGGCAGCAAGCCCTTTGCTGATGCTGAGGTTATTGCTGTTGCTGCTACTATATTTGACAGGATAGGACTGGAATATGTTGCATGCTTAAACGACAGGCAAATAATAGACAACGTGCTCATGAAGTTCGGCGTAAAGGATGATAAGCTAATAGACGTGATGCGTGCTCTTGACAAGATAGAGAAGATAGGAGAGGATGGAGTTGTAAAGCTGCTTAACGGGCTTGAGGTTGAGAGCGCAACAATAGACCAGATAATTGCGTTTGTAAGCATGAAGGGAACGAACGAGAAGAAGCTTGATTATGTGGACAAGCTGCTTGGCAGCAATGAATCAACAAAGGAGATAAGGACAACCCTTGAGCTTCTCAAGAGCTACAATCTGAAGGGAAAGGTAAACATCGAATTCTCGATAATAAGAGGGCTTGATTACTATACGGGAATCGTATTCGAATACAAAAACAAAAGTGAGAAAAGCTCATCGATTGCCGGAGGGGGCAGGTACGACAATCTTATAGGAATATTCAGCGCAAAGCAGATGCCTGCTGTTGGTGTATCTCTGGGAATCGACAGGATACTAGAAATGCTGGGATTCTCATCATCGATTGAATACACCTATGCAAGGGTATTTGTCGCCAACGTAAATGAAAAGAATTATGCATATGCGATTAAGATTGCAAACGCACTTAGGGCAAAGGGGATACCAACCGATGTAAACATCGCGTTGAGGAACCTTTCCAACCAGTTTGCTCACGCAAATGCGATAAAGACAAAATATGTCGCAATTGTAGGAGATGTGGAGGAAAAGCTTGGAAAGCTAAAACTCAGGAATTTAATAAGCGGAAATGAGACTGTCTTGTCAGTTGATGAGGCGGTAAAAACTATAAAAGGTGAATAGATGGCAAAATCAGATGTGGATAGAGTAACAGAGGAGAAGATAGCAAAGGGCGGAGTTCTTGTTAAATTATATTTCGACATGCAGCACAAGGAGAGGGATAAGCTGCAGCCGTTGCTTGTCGATCTGATAAACGAAAGGCTCATGAAGGAGCCTGGAGTTGTCTACTGTTATGGTTCGGTTGAGGAACCCCTTGAGAAGGATGGAATATTCATAACAAGCGCAATGGTCACAATGCTGTTTGACAAATTCCAGCCCTTGGTAGGATTATCATTCAAGTATTCTCCTGCTGGCATAGAGATATTGAAGCCGACAAATTCGATGACATTCAAGACCTTTGAGCTCCAGGCGATGCTTATGGATCTGTCGCAGATATCTCTTGATTACTCGAAGTACATACTTGAGAAGGCGCTCAAGCCTGAGGACATAGAAAACCTGAGGAAGCAGCTTGACAACAGGATAGACATAGGAAAGAGGCTTCTTGAAAAGAAGGATGATCAGAAGTAATCAGACATTATACCAGACAGGTCCGTATTCAGTGTCTTCTATTCCTATTCCGTGCTCTTTCTTAAGGCGCGTGCGTATCTCATCTGCCTCCGGGAAGTGCTTGCTATTCCTTAACGATTCCCTTTCCTTTATGAGCGTGTAAACCTCTTCTGAAATCTTCTCTTTGTATGTCTCTTTTTCAAGTATTCCGAGCACGTTTGCCAGCAGCAGCACGTTGTTCACTGCGTTTTCCTTTGCATCTGTTCCTATTTCCGTATGCGATTCCGCAAAGCTCCTGAGATTCCTTATCATGACCATCAGCTTCGTTATTGCAAGTGAGGTATTGAAATCATCATTCATTGCATCGGCAAAGTCCTTTTCGAAATCAGATACCAATGAATTTACCGATTGGTCATCCTTTGTTATCTTTGTGGACTTCATATTGTAGAATAAGCTGAATGACGAGTAAATGTACAGAAGGTTTGATTTTGCAACGTCCATTAGCCTCTCTATGTAGTTTACCTCTTTTCTGTAATGTGTTGAACTTATCATAAGGCGTAAAACTTCAGGATCATATTTCTCTAGTGCTTCCCTTATGGTCACGAAGTTCTTCAGGCTCTTGCTCATCTTTTCTCCTCTTATGTTCAGGATTCCGGAATGCAGCCAGTATTTCACGAATGGTTTTACATCAAATGCAGCCTCAGCCTGAGCTATCTCGTTTGAATGGTGCGGGAACAGAAGTTCTATCGCACCGCCATGAATATCGTATCTTGGACCGAACATGCTGGCGGTTATTGCTGTATCTTCTATATGCCAGCCTGGCCTTCCTGTGAATTCAACATTGCTTGAACCAATCATCAGCTTTATGCTCCAGCTTGGCTCGCCCTCCTTTGAGGCCTTCCAAAGCGCAAAGTCGTATACATTCCTCTTGCCCTCTCGGGGCTCTACCCTGTGCTTTACAAGTTCGTCAAGGCTCATTCCCGAAATCTTTGTATAGTCCTTGAACCTTGCAACATCGTAGTATATGTCGTTTTCAAGCCTGTATGCATAAGCCTTGTCAAGGAGAAGCTGTATTTGTTCTCTCATCGCATCTATGTAATCGAATGTCCTTACATACTTGCCCACGTTCTGCTTGACGCCAAGCCGTTCCATGTCCTCAAGGAATCTTTTCTCATATTCGCGTGCAAGCTCCGATGGCTCCATGTTGCGTTCCTTTGCCCTTGCTATTATCTTGTCGTCTATGTCAGTTATGTTTTGTATATAGTTAAGATTGTAACCGGAATGCTTCAGCCATCTTGCAATTACATCAAAGCTCACATAGGTCTTTGCGTGGCCAAGATGCGCGTCGTCGTAGACCGTCTGCCCGCAGACAAACATGTGAACATCCTTGCCTTTTATCGGTATGAATTCCTCTTTTGACCTTGAAAGCGTGTTATAAACCTGTAAAGGCATATTTTCATCTCGATGAATTAGGCAGGGACTAGCCGCCGCTGAGGTCTGTTATGTTTGCCACCACACCCTTGTCCTGGTGCGGTCTGTTTGACAGCACGAAATCTCCGGCAGCTATAAAATGGCTTCCCTCAACGGTCACTGCAACTACTCTTACCTGCAATATATCATTGATGTATTGCGTAAGCGGTATTGTAACATTTGCGAATGTCGATGACGCATAGCCGGATGTTACTGAAAGATTATAGGTATTGAAGTGCGCTATTGCTACGGGTGTGCTGTTCACGTAGACCTGCTTGTTGTTGATGACCTTGTAATTTGCATTAAGAAGCTCTATGTAAATGTTGTTGTCATCCGGACTTATCAGCCTGAAGTTAAGGAATGGTTTTGTCGGATCTGCAAGGAATGGCGATGATGTTATGTTCCCAGGTGCCACGCTCACTCCGCAATTGTATGTGGTTGCAAAGTATCCGCCGTTATAGTTCGACCAGTTTCTTCCAACATAGCAAAGTTTTGAATCTGCATATGATATGTTCAGTGGTGCTGTTCCGAAGCCAGGATTTATGACATTCCAGCCAGTGTATGCTCCGTTACCGAAATTTCCGTTGTATATGTAATGGTATACCACTTTTGGAGGCACAGTAGTTGTGTTTATTATTATTACGGAATTGCCACATGAGCCGCCGCCTACCCCAGTTATGTATGTTATTGTATAGGTCTGTGCAGGTGCCGTGAAGTTCTGGAAGAAGGTTGTGCAGTTGTATGTGGAGTTCTGGTTGACATATGTCCTGTTGTCTGCGCCGACTATCTTAACGGATTCTGTGCCGCTGATGCCTGCTGCAACCCAAAGGCCAAGAGTGCCGCCATTAGAGCTGCATTTTACCGTATATATAGTATCAAGGCTCTGGCCCACTATCTGGAAGTTGGAGCATGAGGATATGGAATTGTTATAGTTTATCGTGGTTGTTGCCACTGTCGAGGCCTCGATCGACGTTGATGCGGTTGAGGTAAGTGTCGTTATGGTTTTCCTCTGCAGGCTTGAGAATTTGAAGCCCGTGAATATGTATGTAATGATAACCATTACCGAAAGAACCACTAGATATGCTATGATTGCCTTTTTCATTGATGCACCGCTGGTATCTGGTATCTATTTATTAATAGATGTTAAATATTTATCTATTGTTTATCTACAGCTTAAACTGCGATATGAATAATCGGTGCTAATCTGGGAAGTATACCAAGAAAATGGAAAAAGAAAGGAAGGATGCGCTGGAAATGGCTCAAGAAGCGAAGG
>JBGOTD010000034.1:0-8305 GCA_041476285.1 Candidatus Micrarchaeaceae archaeon | reverse complement strand
TGCAAAGAAGCTTTATCCTTTGATTATATATGCGGCGTTCGCGTCTCCCCTAATAATCATGCCTTTGCTCAACCTCACCAATGCTTTTGCAAACCTTAACGCAGTTTTTGTTTACGGAGTATTGAAAGGGATAGGCGTGCAGGTTTCCAAAGTCGGACTTATGATATCATCAAATCTTGTAGGGAACATAACCATATCAAGCACCTGCACATCATTAGGGACATTTGTGGCATTCATCATGTTCTTGATGCCTCTTGCCTACCTTTATGATGGAAGACTGAGGAACAAGGTATATTGGATAGTCTCCGGTACGTTGCTAATACTTGCACTGAACTTCATCAGAATGCTTTCGATTGCGATTGTATGGGCATATTACGGCTTAAATAATGCAGTAAGTACTTATCACCTGTTTGCAGGACAGCTGATTTTCTATGTAGCAATAATTCTGATGGTGCTGCTTGCCTACAAATACGGACTTAATTTAAGAAAAGCAAGAAAGGGCACTTTAAATGACATAAAAACGTTTTATAGATTTAGGGACAACAACAGTCTTACAATAATTGTCATTGCCTTGGTTTTTGCAGTGGTCGCGTTTGCATTTAATTCAGGATATGGTAATGACTTGCATGCATCCGCTGCACTTTTTGCCAAAGGCACAAGCAAGGTTGTTGTAGATCAACAAGTATTGTCAAGCATAGAGAATGCAGGTAGCAATATAGCCGTTCTAAATTCTTCAAATTCAAGCACCATATTTTTGTTGGGTAATTTGAATGCAGGTCCAAATGAATCAGTATATGCAATTACTAACGTTTCATATTCGCCGTTTTCTTCCATCCATTTGCCAGGATACATACCAATTGGCAGGGCTAATTCCTACCTTCTTAAAAATGGTGTAACAATTACAGCACAGGGAGCTTATTCTGGCAATACAATATTTGACGTTAATTATTTCTCATTGCCTTATAATTTCAGCGGCGGTTGGCTTATGGTCAATTATATAATATTCAAAAGGGCCGATACGAACTCGTCCACTAGTTGCAATCTTATCAACTATGGCACAATAGGCTTTTGGAATTATCTTGAATCTGTATTTTACAATTCAGTTGCGAGACAGAGCAGGACCGGTGTTGGGTTCCTATGTCAGAGCTATCTAATTGCATCCTCAGATAAGTGATTACCGTGGATAAAATAAGCAGGATGCAAAAACTCAATTCAAGATATGAAAAGCTACCGAAAATAGTAAATGGATGGTCACTTAGCAAAAGATTTGTTCCAGGAGAGGGACCACTTGATGCAAAAGTCATGTTTATAGGCCAGGCTCCAGGAAAGAATGAGGATATTGAGAGAAGACCGTTTATAGGAACAAGCGGAAAATTTCTTGACAGGCTTATTTCGATATCAGGTCTCGAAAGAAAATCAATTTACATAGTAAGTGTTGTACAATTTTTCCCACCGAAGAATAGAATCCCTACAAAAGAGGAGATAGAAATTTGCAAAAAGTTCCTCTTTGAGCAGATAAATATAGTAAATCCGAAAATTGTTGTGCTGCTTGGCTCTGTTGCATGCAAAACTGTATTGAATTTGGAGAAAGTGGCTTCCATCCATGGCAAAGTTGTAAGAAAAGATGTAAGAACATACTTTGTTAGTATGCATCCTGCTGCGGCAGTCAGAATAAGAAACAAAATTCCGATTATGGAAAAGGATTTCAGAAAATTAAACCAGATATTAAGTAAGTTAAAAATATAGTGCGTTAGAGTTCAATATTAGTCTGTGACTCTACTTGCCCCTCTTCTCCATGGGGAAGAGTATTACCTCCTTTATCGAGCTTCTGTTGGTGAGAAGCATTACAAGCCTGTCTATTCCCAGCCCCAGGCCGCCTGTCGGAGGCATTCCATGTTCCATTGCCTCCACGAAGTCCATGTCCAGCGGCTCAGCATCCTTGTCGCCTGCCTTTGCCTTCTTCTGCTCATCCTCGAAGTTCTGCTTTTGTATTATCGGGTTTTGGAGCTCAGAGTATGAATTCGCAAGCTCGACTCCATCTATGTATAGCTCAAATCTCTCTACCAGATCGGGATTGCCACGCTTTGTTCTTGTCAATGGTGATGTCTCCCTTGGAAAGTCCATTACAAATGTTGGTTGAATCAGTTCCGGCTGGACAAGTGTTTCCAACAACTTGCCATATGCGTGCGCCCTGTTCCTCTTTCCCTTCTCGAATCTAACGCCATGCTTCTCAGCAAGCTTAAACAGCTCCTCATCGCTCAGCTTAAGCGGGTCCTTGCCTGTCTTTTCCTTTATGCTGTCCATGAAGTATACCCTCTTGAATGGTGCCTTGAAGCTTATCTCCTTTCCTTGATATTCTATCTCATGCTTGCCGAATAGCTCCTTTGCTATGTAATTTAGCATTCCCTCAGTCAGCTCCATCATGTCATTGTAATCGGCATATGCCTGATACCATTCTACCATTGTGAATTCAGGACTATGCGTTGAGTCGAGATCCTCATTCCTGAAGTCCCTGCATATCTCATACACCCTGTCAAATCCACCAATAATTAGCCTCTTTAGGTAGAGCTCATCGGCTATCCTCAGATAGTGCTCCTCATTAAGTGTATTTACGCGTGTTTTGAACGGTTCTGCATCTGCTCCGCCGTACATCGGCTGTATTATTGGCGTCTCGAATTCAAGGAATCCCTTGCTTTCAAGAAAATTTCGCATCAGCGATACAACTTTGCTCCTCTTTATGAACACCTCCCTTATCTCCTCGTTCATTATCAGGTCAAGGTGTCTTTTCCTGTATCTTGTCTCAACGTCCTGTAGGCCATGCCATTTTTCCGGCAACGTTCGCATAGCCTTTGCCAGCATCGTGTATTCCTCTGCTTTTACGCTTATCTCTCCGGGCTTTGTCTTGAATACAGTGCCCTTAGCCCCTATCATGTCACCCGCATTCAGCCTCTTTGCATTGCCGAATGCCTTTTCCCCTATTACGGAATAATCGAAATATATCTGTATCTTGCCGCTCTTATCGAGAAGGTCTGCAAATACTAGCTTACCGGACTTTCTTACCGCAATTATGCGCCCTGCTACGTTTACCTTTTTATTCTCATATTTCGGATAGCTGCCCTTTATCTCGCCTGAGAAATCGGAGACCTTGTACGAGTATGGCATTGCAGATATCATATCGCTAAGCTCCTTCAGCTCCTTCTCATTCATTGAATCATATAGAATAAGCCAGAAAGATATAAAAGTGGTTAGTATGAGACGCTAATGTTTAAGGAAAAGCATTAGAGCCTGCGTACTAGACGCAGGCCCGAACTTTACTGTGGGGGTGAAACAATTAGCGTGTTAGTCGTCTTGCCAGCATCAAATCTGTAATAGACCTTGTGGCCAAGCTGGTACCTTTCCAGCATGCCCATTTTGTAGAGCTTGTTGAGTCTAGCCGAAGCGGCGTTCCTGCCTTTGTAGTTCATCTGCTTCTTTATCTCGTCTGCACAGGCCATCTCTTTCGCGCTTCTCTGGATTATCTGCAGTATCTGTGCATCTAACCCAGATATCGGCTGGACTTTGGCAAGCTTGTTCTCTTGTGGATATGGTTCCTGGTCCTCCTGCTCATAGTAATCAGCATTAATGTTCTCTTCAATTCTCATGTTTATCTTTTGAAGCTCGTGTGCCATCCCGCTGATCTTCATGTCCAAGTTCTTCTGCTCGTTCATGACGTATTTAAAAAGTGTAAGAAGGTTAGAACCAATCTCCTCAGATTTTGCCTGCTCCTGCAATGCGACGCTTATGTCGGTGTTATTGCCGGAGAGCTGATTTAATTGCTTTTTCATTTCCTGTAATTCTTTTTTCAAACGATTGTTCGATCCCATGTAAATCCCATACATTCATGAACCGTACATATAAGAATCATGAATGAATCACGCTTCTATTGTGAATGAATAAGTATTTAAAGCTTTGTAAATTGTGGAATTGTACAATATGTGCAGAATTTTTCTGTTATTTAATGTTTATATGCAGTAATTCCGACGCAGTAATAGTTATATATCTGAATAAGGGCATTATTTGTAAAGAGGCAAGTTGTGATAAAATGGAAGAGTCTATAAAGTCTAAAATGGCAGTCAGGTACCCTGATACCGACTATCAGGTAAATACGCTTTTTTTGACAGCGAAATCAGGCGACAGAAAGTCGTTTGACGAGCAGTTAGAGAAGCTGCTTAAAAGGGCGGATTATATCGCAGAATTAGGGCATACTCTTCTCAGGAAGGCTCCGGAGTGAGATATTATATCCTGTTCTTTTCCTTTTGCGCCCATTCTGTTAACCTCACGAGGTTAATAAATAGGGTTTTATATATTTATGACATTAAAGGATAGAGGTAGTTGACAATATGCAACAGCTTTACATCCCGAGTAAAAGGATAAAATTGCTAAGGGACAGGAAGGAGATAATAAGCAAGGTAGAGAAGCTATGCAATTGCAAGGTAATCGTAGATTCCGACGACATTATAGAGATAAATAGCGATGCGTTCTCGGAATTCTCTGCCAAGAACATACTGTACGCATTCGGCAGGGGCTTTGACATAGAGATAGCATGCAAGTTGAATGAGGCCGATTACTACTTTACAAGCATTGACCTTGAACAGCTCATATCCAGCGATAAACGAATAGTGCAAGTGAAGTCAAGGATTATAGGCAAGGAGGGCAGAACTAAAAAATACATAGAGGGAGTAAGCGGTGCAAAGATGAGCGTTTACGGAGACACTGTGAGCTTTGTAGGAACAATAGAGGAGATCGGCGAGGCAGAGACTGCAGTCGATACTCTGATAGATGGAGGCACCCACAGATTGGCATATTCAAGGATGGAGGCTGCGCACAGGAAGAACAAACAGCAGGCGCGCATGGTAAAGTTTTAGATTGATTTAATGGAGACCAGAAAAGCAGAAGAAATATTCAAGGAGTTTAGGGAACACTCCATAGCGGAGTTCTTCAAAAAGAACAGGCAGATGTTGGGTTATTCTGGAAAGGTCAGATCGCTCGTTACCGTAGTGCACGAATACATGACCAATTCTCTTGATGCATGTGAAGAGGCGAACATCCTGCCGTCAATAAGCATAGAGGTAAAGAATGTCGGGGAGGACAAATACAGCGTAATCATTTCAGACAATGGTCCGGGAATACCTAGAAACTATGTCGGCAAGGCACTCGCGACAATACTTGCAGGGACCAAGTTCCACAGGTATATGCAGGCAAGGGGCCAGCAGGGAATAGGCGCCGCGGGATGCACTTTGTTTGCGCAGATAACTACAGGCAAGCAGATATTCGTCAAGTCATCAACAGGTTCCGGCAAGGCATACTCATGCAACATCTCAATAGACACCGTAAAGAACAAACCGATCATAAGCAATCTCACTGACATAAATGAAAGTTTCCGGGGATTGCATGTGGAAGGAGAATTCGCTGATGTAAAATACGAGAACGGCGATCATGGAATATACGAGTATCTTAGACGCACTGCGCTCTCCAACCCGCATGTTGAGATAAAATTCAGGGACCCGGAGGGAAAGGAGCATGTTTTTGTGAGGGCCGTGGAAAAGATCCCTGAAAGGCCAAAGCCAACAAAGCCCCATCCGCTTGGACTTTCCGTAAACGACATACTTGAGCTTGCACATTCTAGCGATAGCAGAAAGTTAAGCTCGTTTCTTGTTGATAACTTCTCAAGAGTGACTTCAAACAAGGTAAATGAGCTTAAGGAATTAGCAAAGAACATCGACTTTGACAAGGACCCCAGGAAACTTACATGGCCTGATACAGAGGAACTCATCAGTGCATTCTCCAAGGTAAAGTGGATAGCGCCAGACGGCACCCAGATAAAGCCTATTGGCGAGGACCAGATAAAAATCGCGCTCAGGAACATACTTGATCCTGAATTCATGAATGTTGTCGAAAGAAAAGCGGCAGTGTTCAAGGGAGGCATACCATTCATAGTAGAGGCGGCTGTCGCGTTTGGCGGCACCTCCGGCAAAAAAACTGATGAGGGCCACGAGGGCACAGTGTTGAGGTTCGCAAACCGTGTTCCCTTGCTGTTTGACAGCGGATCCTGTGCGATAACGGTAGCCGCAAGAGACATACAGTGGAAAAGGTACAACATAAACATCGAGACGCAGCCTGTAAGCGTGCTTGTGAACGTTTCATCTGCTCACATACCATATTCTGGTGTTGGCAAGGAGTCGATAGCGCAGGAAGAGGAGATAATAGAGGAAATAAAGCTCGCAGTTATGGAGGCTGCAAGGGGCGTGCAAAGGTACGTGAGCGGCAAGGCAAGGCTGCATGAGGAGGCAAACCGCTACAACACAATAATGAGGTATACAAAGCAGCTTGCGCAGGACCTCAGCGAGATAACCGGCAGAGACAAGAAGAAACTGGAGAAGAACATAGAGGATCTTGTCGCAAAGCACTATCCCAAAGCCAAGGAAAAGGAAGCAAAAGAGGAAATGGAGGATGAAAGCTCAGTAAAGGATGAACAGGACTAAAAGAGAACCTCAACTAATAAGGCCGTTCGGGTTGTCAGCGTCTACAAGCTTTATGTATCCTGCGGCTATGTACATCTTTATTTCCTCTGATTCTGGAGTCGTTGATTCGTAGAGATTGCTCACGAAATCCTCAAGCTTGTAAGCGTT
Organism: Candidatus Micrarchaeaceae archaeon; assembly: GCA_041476285.1. Taxonomy (GTDB): domain Archaea; phylum Micrarchaeota; class Micrarchaeia; order Micrarchaeales; family Micrarchaeaceae; genus UBA12276. The sequence continues at coordinate 1,637 of JBGOTD010000034.1, read as the reverse complement.
GATGAAGACAACATATGTCTTTGAACCAGTATAGACGGGCACCTTTTGGAACCTGCTTGTTTTCGAGTATATTACTATGTACTTGCGCTCATTGTGAAGCGTTGCGACTATGTCGCAGTCTGTGCTCATGTCGATATCGCTGAATATGTACGCGTGCGTGACAAGATACATCCTCAGTTTCTTGAAAGTTGCAAGGTATTCTATGTCATGCTTGCTGCTGCTCACCCATTGGACCGGCGCATACAGATTGTCCTCGGTTACAAGATACTTTTTCACTGTCAGCTGGTCGAGTATGTTTTCTATATTGCTGTATGTCAGGCTCACAGGAATGTTGTTGTATTTTATGTAGTTCGCTATTGCTGATCTTATTTCGGTTTTTGACAATGGCATGTATTTCCATCTGTATGATGTATTGAGCCTGTCGAACACGTCAATCATCTCCTTTGCCTTGATCTTTACAGGTATTCTATTTGCCACCGGCAGATTTGGCACATCGATGTAGAATTCGTCGCGGCTCGGCATCCTTACGAATATTATCATGACCAGCATGAGTATGACTACAACGATAAGCTCGACATACTGCCTGTTTATTGTGAAAGGCAGCGGATTATACGAAGTATGATAGTAGAATGTGCTTCCCGAAACGTTGAGCGTGAAGTTGAGGTTGCCCCTTATTGTCGGCGTGCCATCAGGAACGGTATAATATATCGATCCGTTCTTTAGGATCCCCTTCCTCGGGTACTGGTTGTTAAGCGTCATCGTATAGGCGAGGTTTGTAACCGGCTGCTTGTTGGATGTTACCGAGAAATAGAACCTGTCAGAAGTGATATTGGAACTCACAAGGTATAGCACGACCGGTGAGATGTTGAAGAATGCGCCCGCATATTCCGCGCCGTAGAAGCTGTGCAGCTTTATTATGTAGCCCTGCCCAGGAGGCAGCACAAGCCGCTCATACGGCAACAGGAATGTAAAGTTGTTGGAGACATTGTGTATGAATGCCAATGGGGTCGTGAGTATCTGCGTCATGTTGAGTGTGTATATCGTAAGGTGCGGCTGTATGTTGATAAGCGCATTCGAATGGGTCACTATGCTGAATGTCAGAGGCACAGTCTGGTTTGTCACTATCGACCCGTATATCCCTAGCGTGCCGTTGTTGTATAGCATCGGCTTTGCGGTTATGTACTGGTAGGTGCTGGCCGATGACCCATATGGATATATCGCATTTGCGGTCAGAACAATCCTTATGTAGCCGTTCTTGTTGGCGATTGATGCAAAATTGGGAGTGTAGTTCAGGGTCGTTACATTAGGACTCCTGAGTCCTTTTACGGTTGTGGCGTTCATTACAACACCGAACTGCCCCGTCGAGTTCCTGGTGTTGGGAGTATTTACCGTCCTTGTGCCGAATGCATATTTCGGAAGCCAGAACATCAACTGGACGGCCCTCGCTATGTCGTTCCCTGTCTGGTTTACAGATTGCCACGATGATGGAGTATTTGGAAATGCGGCTATCGAGCCGTTGTATATGTTTTCGTATACAAGATAGCCACCGTAGACCGAACCATTGACGAATGCAAACATCGGCTTGTTGAAGTAGAATCCGCTTTTTGTAAGCGTATTGCCGGAAAACGGTATCGTAT
>JBGOTD010000033.1:0-8338 GCA_041476285.1 Candidatus Micrarchaeaceae archaeon | reverse complement strand
AGTTAAATCCCAGATTCGTATATGGTGCTATGCTGTGTTAAATTTAAAATATCTCGCAATAGTCCCATTTTTGCTGGTCTTTTTGTTTTCCAGTACGGCCATAAACAATACCATCTGCAATGTGACGGCAGGCAGTTGTTCAACCAATACAGTAGGCTTAAACACATCGGCAATCAACATAACAGGCAGGGTTGGCAAGCCGATCTATGTTGCGTTTGTCTATGCAACAGGGTGCCCGCATTGTGAGGCGTTAAACAATTATGTAAGGAATTTGAGCAAAACCTACGACATTAGGGTAACTTACATAAATGCGATAACGAACCAGTCCTTGATGTACAATTATCTTAGTTATTACAATGTGTCTGAGTCGCACTGGGGTTCTGTACCAATACTCTTTGTAGGTAACACGTATTGCATTGGAGATACACCATGCATTGATTTTCTATCAAAAAATATAGGAAATCTTTCTGCAAGCGGGTCCCAACTCCCGAAGGTTGGCAGTGGTACTCTAAAGAGGCTGACAGTGCTGGAGATTACAGGCTTGGCGCTTGTTGACTCCATAAACCCTTGCGCGTTTGCGGTTCTGATCTTCCTGTTATCAACCCTTTTTATGAGGGATCCGACAAAGCGCCATAAGATACTTCTAGGGGGTTTATCCTTTGCGTTGGGCATATTTGTATTTTATATCAGCGTTGGCGCACTGCTTCTCTTAGGAATAAAATCAGTGCTTGCGATCGCCGATCTGAAAAACGTCTACATATATGGTGCTTTTGGCATCTTCACCATATTGCTTGCGATACTGAATCTTAAGGATTATTTCGCTTATGGCAGCCTGGGATTTGTAATGGAGGTGCCTAGAAGGCTTAGACCAAAGATGTTAGGATCTATAGATAAAATTATGCTGGGCAAAATTGCATCAATACCTGGCGCATTTATTGCAGGGGTCTTGGTAACCGCATTCCTATTGCCATGCATAACCGGACCATATTTCGTTGCAGGCAGCCTGTTGAAAGACCTAACATTCGGAAATGCAATGATCTGGCTAGTATATTACAATCTTTTGTTCATATTGCCGATGTTCATAATAACGCTTCTTGTTTACCTTAGCTTTACAAGCGTGGAAAAGGCTTCTGCATTTAGGGAGAAGAATATCAAAAAGCTACACCTAATTGCAGGAATAATGCTTTTGATTGTCGGCATTGTGATATTGCTGCAGGTATTCGGATTTAGGTTTTAGGATTAACCTATCATCAGCCCCTCGATCCTTATCTGCGTGCCCTCTTTTGTCCTGCTTACAAAGTTTATTAGGCCGCTGTGCCTCCACTGCAGCATGCAACGTCTTGGAAGGAACCAGTATCGCATACCTACTCTTAATTCCTTTCTGGCATCCTTCACTATGCCCTCATATGCCTCTGCAGCATAGTACCCTATGTCCTTGAATCCCTTCAATCTTGGTTGGAGAGGACCGGTAACACACCATACCATTACACCAGTTTTCGTGTCTACATCCATTACTACCCCGCAATGCGTTATGGGGCAGCCGCAGGACATGCCAAGAGGCCTGCCAATCAGTATGTCTCCTTTTTTGATTTCCAATTCTCTCGTTAACAATGGATTGTGAGGTAGGATTGTCTCCCTAGGCCCAGGTTCATTGGGAAACGTCTGCAATACAAAATCATATTCACGGCCTAAGAAATCCTTCCACCCGTCCTTTTTCATTGCATCGGCTAATGAACAGCTATCGCATGCAGGTTCTTGTCCTATTTGAGTGCTGGTGCCTCCTCCTATCGGCTGCTGTGCTTTAAGCCCGCTACCGAGGTTTACGCACCGCTCTATGCTGTCAGGACTATCTGCAACTACGATTGCAAAGTCTTCACAGCTCTTAAAACCACATAGTCCGCAGTTTAAGCCAGGAAGCCTCTCCAAAACTTTTTGCACCTGTATAGTTTTTTTCTCATCCATATGATTACCATTTATTAGAATTTTTCAGGGTATTTGCAGGCATGTCATTCACCGCGGTAGAATGTGTCACCCTCAAGCGATCTGACAACGCCGAAGTGCTGCTTCCATCCTATTTCCTTTTTACCCACGCATATGGTGCATACGCCTACTGGTGGGTTTCCTCTCAGCATCAGAGGCTCCTCGAGGTCCTTGGTATCTTCAATCTTTTGGATTATGCGGTCTATGTTTATCCCGTGAAGTGCATCCGTTTCTATGATGTTCACCTTTGCCGCCTTGAGTATGTTTGCCCTGAATACCTCTCTTTCTGCCTGTGATACAAGGTCAATCTTCGTGACAAGCGCTATGTCTGCTAATGCTAGGAGAGGACCTATCTTTCTTGGCAGGTTCATTCCGCTTGTCGCTTCCAGCACAGCTATGCCCAATGCCCTTTCCATGTAAGGCGAGCATCTCAGGCACAGTCCGGCTGTCTCAACGAATAATATATCAGATTTCTCTTCTGCAGCCCAGCTTATCGCATCTCCAAGAACCATTACGTTGCAGTGGTCGGGACATAATTCTCCGGAATATACCTTTTTTGTAGGAATTCCGAATTGCTTTTTGAAGAGCTCGTCCTCATCAGTAAACTGTACGTCTATCTTGAGATAGGCCAGCTTCAATCCTTTATCCTTCAGTTTTTTAACAACATGCTTCAATACTGTCGTTTTCCCGCTTGTTGGTGTTCCGGCACAAATTACAACTTTCATATCAATCACTCATATTAAGAAACATACCCTAGAGCCCTCATCTTGCTTTTAAATTCCTCCTCATTGAGGTTTTCTCCAGCCCTTATTTTTGTCCTGCAATCCGAGAGAATATCGTCTATTTTTCTTATTTCTTCTGCCACCTTCCTCTCTTTTTCCTCCCTTACAATCAGCTTCTGCATCGCTCCGTTTTTCATCACAACCCTAAAGTCTGAAAGAAGCGCTATTCTAGGATCATGAGTGACAAAAAAGAATATTTTCCTGTAGCCTTTGAGAAGCTCCAATGCCTTTGTCCTGTGTATGCCAGCATTTTCTATTTCGTCAAGCAGAATAATCGGAGAATTCCCTATCACCACTGCATCTGCTATCAAAAGTGCGCGGCTCTGCCCTCCGGATAATTCAGTCATCGCATTGTCTATGATTATGGATTCGCCAGTAAGTTGATTTGCAAAATCAAGCGTTTTCTCTATTATCGACTCGGTTTTGTCACTTCCCCTTATGCTTGCATGTATTTCCAAAAACTTATAAACCGGAAGATCGGACAAAAAGTTGGTATGCTGGGTAATTAGGGCAATGGGATTCTTAGACGGGTCGTTTGTAAATTCTTCAGGCGCAACTTTATCGTCTATCAGTATTTTCCGTTTGGAAGGAGTATTCTCATTTGCAAATCTTTCTATGTCGTTTATTAGTTCGGTCTTTCCTGAACCGGTCGGGCCCACTATGCTCACTATGTCCCCCATTTTAAGTTCCACTTTTGTGACAGGCTCGTTTCCGCCTGTTCTCCCAATCCCTCCCATTATAGTTATTCCATTTATTTCCATTATCATTCACCGGATAGGCATTTATAATTATACATAATTATAGTAATTATATATAATTAGGTATAAAAACCTTTCGGCGTTCTAGACATATTGCACTTTCGCACAGCTGGAAGGCATAAATAACAGGATGCAATGCGGTTTCAGATTTGGCCAAATCCATTAATTTCGTGACTTAATATTTGAGATAAGTAAAGTATTATATATTTGAATAAACTAATATATATTGTTGGTAATATGGCGAAAGAGGCAGGAGCGATTCAATTGAGATTCAAAAACGGCAGCAAGTATATTACAATAATAAAGGAGGGTAAGCTTACGAGAAGCGATGTTGAGGCACTTATAAAAGAGGCCCAAAAAAAGAACAAAATTGTTGACCTGAGCGGAAGGGACCTAAGTGGACTGAATCTCAGTAAATTGAGCTTGGGAAGAGCAAACGTATCAAACGTGGATCTATCCCGCACAAACCTTGCAAACACCACTCTCTTTAACGCAGACCTTTCAAATTCTAATCTTTCCAGTTCAAACCTTTCATTTACGGACTTTTCCTATGCGAATCTGGTAAAGGCTAAAATTGTTGGAGTAAGCATGGTCAATGCAAACCTGTTCAGAACGATTATGTTTTGAGCTTAAGTGCTAGACAAAATAACTAATCAAAAGCCTATTATTTTGATGCTTTGATATTTACACAGTGAGAAGTGGAAATATGGAAATAGTATCAATTAACAAGGTTTTAGATTTAAAAGGAAAAACAGCAATAGTTACCGGCGCGGTCGGAATAGGATACGGAATCGCTTATAGGCTTGCAGAGGCAGGAGCAAACGTGCTAATTGCCAGCAGCCATGAATCTGAGGTAAAGGAGTCTGTTGAGAAATTAATCGCTAAAGGCTGGAAGGTCAAGGGAGTACAGGCAGACGTCTCGAACGAAAACGATGTCAAGAACATGGTCAAAGAGGCCATTTCTGCCTATGGCTCAATAGACATACTCGTTAACAATGCAGGAATCTATCCGCCAATACCCGTAATGCAGATGAGTCTTGCTGATTTTGACAGGGTGCTCTCAGTAAACCTGAAAAGCGTATTCTTATGCACCAAATATACAGTAGAGCAGATGATCAAGCAGGGCAGGGGCGGCAAGATAATCAACATAACGTCCATTGACGCCATTCATCCGTCATCCATAGGCCTCGCGCATTACGATGCATCAAAGCACGGCGTATGGGGGTTCACCAAAAATGTCGCCATCGAGCTTAGCCCCTACAAGATATGGGTAAATGCGATTGCACCAGGAGGCATCGTAACGCCAGGGGTACAAAAAATGCAGATGAACACGGCAAAGCCTGCTGAAGTTGATATGCAAAAGGTGCTTGAAACATTTCTTGAAAAAATCCCGATGAAAAGGCTCGGCGATCCTGATGATATAGGAAAAGTCGCTTTGTTCCTTGCTTCTGACATGTCGTCCTACATGACAGGAACCCAGATAGTCGTAGATGGTGGAGTCCTTCTGAAATAGGAGTAGCCAAATTAAAATTTCACGAATGTAGTTATCAGTGTCAGGATACCCAGTATCAGCACGATGACGCCCATTATGTTGGTGTCCCTTTCCATTTCTACTCTCTTTGTAATTTTTGGCCCTATTATGGCGCCAAGTAGTGCACCTGTGCTAAGCGCAAGCATTATCGCGTAGTTGGTTATGCTATGAGAAAGTAGGTATATGCCAAAACTGAAAAGATTTATTATGGCTACTGAGAAGACAGTAGTCCCTATTGACTTCTTTACATCGTGGCCAGCAATTAAGAGGCCTCCTGTAGAAACCGGTCCATATCCACCGCCGCTTATGGCCTTGTTGAAACCACTTACTATGCTTATTACAATGAATTTTATCCATGAGAATGAGGATTTGGGCTTTAATAGCAATATGACGCCCATTGCAGCTACAAGAAGACCAATATAAGTACTCACATATATTGAAGGTAGTTTTATCGCGGCTATTACGCCAACTACTGCGCCAAGGATGCCGAATCCTACCATGGCGAATGCTATTTTGCCGTCCTTGCCTTTGAAATCTAATACGTCTACGTTCTTGTATTTCCTGTGAGATATGCTGCCGCAGGCCGCACCGATGAACTGTGATACCAGTATTGACGGAACAGCAATTTTGGGCGACAGACCGGCAATCAATAGTATTGGAGTACCCATTGTTCCATACCCCATGCCAATTGCAGTATCCACGAGTCCAAGAAAGAATCCGAAAATTATAAGGAGAGGTGTGACTATATTTGAAGTCTGTTTATAAAATGCATATGCGAGTATCAGCATTATCAGGAATACCAAAGCAGACACGACATATCTTCGTATTCCTCTTTTGGCAGCCATAAAACACCATTAATTATCTATAATTATAACAATTATGTATAATTAAGCTTAAATAACTTCTGTTCAACAAAGTAAAATACGTTTAGATTTATTTATACCCCATAAATGGGAAAGCGAGTACTTAACTTTAAGGAGTTATATATCGCATAGAAAATAAGGCACAGGAATGACTCAGAGGGTCTACCATCTTAATAAGTTACTTAGTCAATATATATTGATGAGACTATGTCCGAAACTGAACACAAGAATTTCTCTGAAGGAGAAAATGAAGTTAGGAATTTTGAGCACGGAAAAGTAGAGTTGATAAAGATCGGGGGCGGTACTGTTGGTCGTCTTACCCTGCAAAAGGGCTGGAAATGGTCAGCTGATGTCAAACCCATTGCCAAAACCGAATGGTGCGAGGCTCCTCACTTTCAGTACCAAGTTTCTGGAAAACTGCACGTGAAGATGTCTGATGGGACCGAATTCGAGATAGGAGCGGGAGATGTTTCCTACCTTCCTTCTGGACACGACGCTTGGGTCGTAGGTGATGAACCAGTAGTCCTAGTAGACTGGTACGGTGCAGGTAACTACGCTAAGGAATAGAATTCTGCAATACATACAAAACACAGGATATGAGCATTAAAGCACGCCATCGCCAGGGTTCAGTCGTAAGGAGATGTTCCCTTTGGCTTTGACCAAAGGGCAGGCCTTGAACTCAAGTTTGCAGAAATGACTCAATTTTTCACAAGGGTGGAAAGTTTTTAAGGTTAAGTTACGAAATCAGATAAAGGCATTGGCTGATTCTGTGAAATTCCAACTTATGCTAGCACCAATGGAGGGAGTAACTGATAACGCACTCCGTACACTCTGCTACCAGAATGGTGCTGATTTGACATTCACTGAGATGGCTAGGGTAGATAACTTGGCCAAGCTAAAAAACGGGGAACTTGAAAAGATCAGTATTACGAATTCCACCCCAACTCAAATCCAGCTTGCGGGTGCAAAAATAAGCGAATATGAAAAGTTTCTAGCTAGTTTTAAAACCGTTGAAGGATTCAGGGGCTTTAATTTAAATTTAGGATGCCCCTCGCCCGCGTTTATACGCCAGGGACTTGGCGCGGCAATGATAAAACGGATATCGAGGGTAAATGATATTGTAAAGTTGATCAGCAAATCCGGATTTGAATGTTCGATAAAGCTCCGTCTCGGATTAAATGGATATGAAAAGGAGAAAGGAACATATCTTAATCTTATAGAAGGTGTTGACGCCTCCTTTTTCGTAGTACATGCAAGGACGGCCAAACAGACCGAAAGGGATCCTGCAGACTTTTCCGTCTATGCAAAATGCATCGATACCGGAAAGCAGATTGTCGCGAACGGTGATATAAAGACAAGGAAGCAGGTCGCAGAGCTGAAGGAAATGGGAATGTTCGGTGCCATGATAGGGCGTGCAGCGGTATCAAATCCGATGATTTTTAATCAGCTGAAAATGAAATCTGCAATCAGTACAATTACTGAGGATTCACATCGCTCTTCATATTATAAGCCTGATATCAGATATGTGAACTGGCGCGGCTAGCCGTTTGCTATCTTTTGCTCGTATTGGAAATTGAGCTTTGGGTTACTCGCATTTGAAAAACTGAACTTTATCTTATGCTTCTTCAGGATCTTACGTATCTTTATGTCCATTTCATGCTTTGCTTCATAGTACAAAACAGATACATCGAATCGAATCTCAGGCCTTTTCTGTATTCCACCTGAAAGCAGAGTTATCGCGCCCAAAGGCAGGTGGTTGTCTTGCATAGAAGCGTCGCTCCTCAACTCGTAAATATCAGCTATTGCCTCCTTTGTTATACTGTCCAAACTATACAGGTATATGTCAAACACAAAAAGACCAATAGTATATACAGCGTCCCAAATATAAGAACTAGCGTATTAGGGCTATATGTAAATTGCAAAAAGATAACATTTTACTCCAATACTACTACCCATCTCGAAACCGCTCTTGCGTATTTTATCAAATCTATCAGAAATTGACAAATGAGATTTGTTTTGCTATAATAAAATGTTGATTTGAAATTTATTAAATCCAATATTGCGGTAACTAGAATTGTTACCGCAACAAATATTCATATGTACTAAGTTCTCATTATTCTTTTTCCTGCTGAGCGGTTTTTGACCATGCCTTTTCCGCCTTTTCCTTTTGCAGCACGACTTTTAGCTGCGGTCATTCTTCCACCTCTGCTTATTTTTGCCATATTATATTCACCTCTTATCATGAACTTATTATTTCTTACTTACTGACTAATTACTGCAGACGCTACTGGTACAGGATGCACACTTGCAACATGGCCAACCAATTCATCGATAGACCCGAACTTCCCACCGCATGCACTACATTCAAAACTGTTTATATTTTGCGTAGGGTGTGTCTCTTTGAGATGATTTACCAATGCATCT
>JBGOTD010000032.1:0-8716 GCA_041476285.1 Candidatus Micrarchaeaceae archaeon | reverse complement strand
TATCTGCGTCTCGTTCATTTTCAGCTGTACTTTTTCAAGCTCCCTCATTGAGGTGTCTTTTTTGTCATTGAATTCCTTTATTCCTGCGGCAACATCTATCAGTTCCCTTCTGTCCTTGGGATTTAGGTTCACCATGTAGGAGATCTCTCCCTGTGCTATGATGTTCGTCTCGTTTATTTCGGATCTCTGCCCCCTAAGTGCGTCAACCACTTCCTGTCTTGTGACTCTTTTGCCGTTGAGCCTGTAGCCTATCTTGTTGTTTGATTTTATTATCCTGGATACTTCCAACGCTTCCTGGCCTGCAAAATTTATCTTTACATATGCTTTTTTTACTCCGTCTTCCTTCTTTGGCCTTGCAAAACTGTTTATCAGATGTGCAGTGTTAGGCACTCGCATCCTTTTGAGCGAGCTTTCCCCAAGTGCGAAAAGCAACGAGTCGCATATGTTTGATTTTCCAGAGCCGTTTGCCCCAACTATGCAGTTGAAGCCTTTGCTGAACTTTATGTTTACGTGCTTGAAGGACTTAAAATTGTGGATTATTACATTATCTAGGTGTGTCATCCGTACACCGGTCGTCTATAAATTATTATTACATCCCTATTTATTTGTTTGCCCGTGCTTTGTATCGTGGGTTCTTCTGAGATATGTGCAGTGCTATTATTGATTCTATGCGCTGCATGAGCAATACACCATCTATTTTACTGCCCCTTATTACTACTGCAACATTGCTATCGTTGGAGCGCATCTGTTCTATTGCGTTAAAGAGTTTTGTATTGTAAGGTATTGTCGGTATTGCCACTCCAAATTCCTCTATTTTCTTGTTGGGCAAAACTCCCTTCAGAAGTTTTTGAAGTGATTGGTTGGAAAGTATCTTTATCTCCTTGCCTTTCTTGAACAGTATTATGTGCTGCTTGTTCTTTATCAGGATTTTGTAGAGTTCCCTTATGTTTGCTGTGCCTTTTATTAGTGTATAGTTCTTTGTTGCCGCGTCTGCTGCCTTAAGGTCCGATATGTTCTCCCTGATAAATGCAGATTGGAGTTCAGACTGGGCACCGCTGTATATGAAGAATGCTATTGCTACGTCCCATACCACTATAAACTCCCTATAAACCGCTGAATATCCGTGCACGAGAATCGCGTATACTATGGTACCTGCAACGAACAGCACGGTAACTACGTTGCTCGATTTAACAGCTATTCTTGTTGCGGCAAGGAAGCTTCTTTTCTTTTGCAGATAGCTCCTGAGTGCCCTTCCGCCATCAAGAGGCAGCCATGGTAGCAGGTTGAATACACCAAGAAACAGGTTTAGTATGAATAAAATCTGTATCGTGCCCCTTATCATCCCTGCCGGCGTGTATAAGTTTGCTATTCCGAAAATTGCGGCTAGCAGAAGGCTTGCTATTGGTCCGACTATTGATATCTTGAATTCCGTTTCTGGGCTAACATTTTCGAAGTCTATTATAGAGCCCCCGCCAAATGGGTACAGCACTATCTTCTTTACCTTTATGCCGTTTCTTTTTGAGGTGATTGAATGGACAAGCTCGTGTATGAGTACGCATACGAAAAGAAGCACCCATATTGCAAACAGGTAAAGGCTCAGGAAAAGTATGAAAATAAGCAGTATTATGAACGTCCAATGAAGCTGTATGCTTATCCCGTCTATTTTGCCAATGTTTGGCGAAAAATCAGCCATTTTTATCCCGTAAATTATAATAACATCTCTAACTTTATTAATAACATAGTGGTATTTTGGTTTATAGGAATATAAAATTTGTTTATGATGAACCAGCAATGGTCGTAAAGGCAGACGGTTCCGAATATCTTGTTGTTGCGGACCTGCATGTGGGAATGGAGCTGGAACTTTCAAGGAAGGGTGTTCATCTTTTCAATGCAACAGATCGTATGGCTGAAAGAATAATACACATAATGAAAGAGTTCTCCTTGAAGAACCTGATAATGCTAGGAGACATAAAAGAGAGCATTTTGTATCCCGAAAATGCAGAACTTAAATTGCTCAAAAGTTTCTTCAAGCGATTGGAGGGATTTCAGATAGGAATAATTGCAGGTAACCATGATGCACATCTCGGCGATATAATAAATCATGAAGTGCACAAGGAACTTGTACTTGGCGATTTCGGGTTTTTGCACGGCAACAGGAAGCCTTCGCAAGAGATGATGGGCCTTGATTACATAATAAGCGGACATGAGCATATCGCAGTAAGGATAAGGGAAAAAAGCGGTGCTGTTTATGAACAGAAGGCCTGGGCATTTTATGAGCTTGATAAGAAGAAGGCGTTATCGGAGTATGAAAAACTCAATCATAAAATAAAACTCATATCAATGCCTGCGTTCAACGACCTGATAATGGGAACGACAGTTGATAAGAGCTCGAAAAACAGGCTTAATCCGCTCCTGAGCAACAACATATTCGATTATGGCAGCGCTGAGATATACAACCTTATGGGCCAGAAGATAAACATCGGCAGGCTTTAGTTTTCCCTGAGGATTGTGATAGGTATTGCTCCTTTCTCGAATTCAAGCTCGGCAAGGTCTAGAGGATTTATCATTCCTGCCGGCACCTTTATCAAAGGTGGTGCACCGTATGCGAGCTGCAGTGCCCTTGCGCCTATAATTCTTGCCTTCTCGAATCGTGTGTAGTTTTCCATATAAATCATTCTAAATAGGATTTGGTTGGAAGCGTGCCTTTGCCTCCTCCATTTCTGCATCTACAGATTCACGCCATTTTGCAAAGCCCTCCGTAGATGTCGGATATTTGCCATACAGTTCGTTAAGTATTTTCATTTTCTTGACCACGTAAATCAGGTTGGAGAACGCATTTACGTTCTGAGCGCCCTGAAGTATCATCTTGAACTTGCTCGCAAGGCTCAGTTCCGGTACGATGCCATAGCCGAGATCCGTAGCCTCCTTTGCGGTTACGAACATCTTCATCCCATAATTAAGCAGGTCGTTGTTCATCGATTGAAGATAAACCCTGAATACTTCCAGCCCTGCGGTCTTCTTGCCGTATTCCTCATTGAAGTCTAGATTGTATTTCCACAGGCCGTTTATGCTCACGTCGCCGGTATGTATCGCCTCTGCCGCGTTCTGTCCCGCAAGTATTCCTGCAACAAGCGCCGGACCTATTCCGCCCGCGCTTATCGGGTTCGGCATTGCCATGCTGTCTCCAGCGCCCATGTATCCGTTAAATACAAGGCTCGGCAACTGCCTTCTTACAGCAACTGACCAGTAGCCTTTGCCGTTGTTGTCGGCATTGTACAACTTGAGGTTTTTGACAACAGGATTTGTCCTTATGTATTCATCTATTAATGAGTGTAATGTGTCCTTCTTGCCTAGTTTTTGGTTTCTGATCTCAAGGCTTCTCTTCTGCACACCAAGGCCTATGTTCACCTTGTTGTTGCTTTTTGGAAAGACCCATCCGTAGCCACCTGGTGCAATGTACTGGTTCAGGTGTATTATCGCATTCTTTTCATCATAATAATCAAGATCCTCGTGGTCTAGTTCGAACTCGTATATGAATCTGCCAGTTGATTCAACATCGTTTATGTCCACTTCCTTGTCAACGTAAGGATTCTCTGGCAGTTTTCTCCTCAGATTTGTAGCTACCCCGAGCGCGTCTATTACTATCTTGCCCCTTACTTCCTTGTGTGCCTTGTTCTTGTCCTTTCCGAATATGCCGACCATGAAGTTGTTTTCCATTATTGGACCCTCCACTTCAAATTCTGACTCATATTCTGCGCCTTCCTTTAGTGCATGCTTGAGAAGCTTGCGTTCAAATGCGGGCCTGTCTAGCGTATACCCTTCGCCATCGAACAGGTATCTGCTTTTCAGGTCTGGAGACAGTGCAACTACACCGTCAACTTTCAGATCAATTTCAGGATGTGAAAATTCAAGGTCTACCTTCTGCTTTATGTACTTGAGGTGGGAATCTGCAACTGCGTCGCCGCATGTCCATCCCCAATTCGTCTTTTTTCCGACTACCTCTTCCTTGTTTCTATCAAGAAGTAAGACCTTTGCACCGCCTTTTGCTGCCATTGCGGCAGCTAGAGAGCCTGCCAGCCCTGCTCCTGCAACAACAATATCATAATTTTCATTCATTTAGAACACTGTATTTTCAGATAAATAGCCTGCAATAGATATTAAACATACTTAATATTAACATTTATGCTCGGAGAAGAGCTAGAGTAAGATAATATATTTAGAATTTAAATAGCTTTTGCCCTTTATGCAGTATCTGCATAAATGATATTATTGATTATCACGCAGCAGTCCTAAACAGTTATCAGGGTCTATCTCCTTTATGTACGTTTGCAGCCTGTCTACCATAGATTCATTTGTATTTTGGTGCCTAAGAATCGTGTCTTTTGTGATTTCATGGTAGGCGCTTGAATTTACGGTTAATTTTGCGCTGTAGCCGCTTGAACTTAGGTCTAGTACTTTTGAAAAATGATTTATGCCGTTATTTGCATCGATATAATTGAGTATTTCATCAAAAATACTATTGCTTGCGTTAGGGTTTGATGCTATAAAAAATAGTAAATCATCATGATAGTTTTCAATTCCAAGACGGACAAGCCTGTTAAGTGTCATCTCCTCGGTATTTTTATTATCTGCAACTTCTATAAAAACTGGCAGCATTTTCTGAAAGTTGTCCTGCGAGATTGGAATCTGTGATGATGTAACCAGCCTGTCAAGATCTTTCCAACTTGCGTTAGGGTTTGTTGCCAGATTAATCATTTTCTGAATAATTCTGGCTTCCTTTTCTGCGCTGCTCTCAATTCTACCGTTCAGAGATTTCCCCATATTTTTGAAAAGTCCCATATTAAGCGCCCAAAGGCTTGCTTGTCAAATTAGATCCTTAATATTTGGTGATTTATCCTGCTATTTTGTCACTATGCATCGTGTGGATAGCTCCTGCCCTGCTTCCATTCCCAGTTGTTGCCTTGCTCCGTCTCGATGGTTTTCTCGACTGCATCCATGGTATTCGTAGGTCCTTTTTCTTTTAGCAATGCACTATGTTGTCTGTTATCCATAGTATTTAGACTTTCTCGCAATAGGAAATGAAGTTTTTCGTAATCTTCAGGCTGGCGCATATTCTTCTTTATCCTTGCCACAAGAACATGAATGGTTCCGGGGTACTTTGATGTTGTTACGTCAACCAGACTCATAAGGCCCTCAAAAGCGACCCTTCCCTTTGGGCTGTTTATTGTGTTGGCTTGTATTTCGCGTGTAAGCGCATCCGCTTGCTTCATTACATCAGGAAGAATAGTTTTGTGTCTTCCGGCCATGAATATCGCCTATAATACCTAACCATTATCACATATATATGCGTTTGCCTTCGCCTAGATGATTGTCATAATGTGCAGGGGGTGAGATTTGAACTCACGAAGGTGCTAGACCACAGGATCTTAAGTCCTGCGCGATTTTCCGTGGCATAGCTTCTTGCCGGACCGGACTCCGCAACCCCTGCAATCAAGCATACATTGAAGGTCCTGTGCTGTCTACCGTTTTTTTGTAGTTTTCGTGCGATTCCTTGTGCTTGTTAATAAGCTCCCTTATTTTTGCCTCGACGGCCTTTGCCTCCTTATCCAGCTCCGTTACATCTATGTTAAGGCTCATTAATTTGTTGAGGCTGTCTATTGCTATCTCGGCATAAATCGGATCTATTATGTTTTGCTGTACTGGGACCATTATGTTCGTATCGTTTATTTTGTCGTTTGTTGATTTCACAAGAAGAAGTGCACTCACCCCCGTTGCCACACCCTCAGTTACCGGCTTAAGACCGATCGCCTGGGCGTTCTTCGATATGGTGGAGTTTGATGCTATCACGAACGGGGTTTTGTCGTTTTCGTTCTGTGCAGGTATCCCGCCTATAGAGTATACGTCTGTTATGTTGTTCTTCTTTATGAAGTCGTATACCACATTGCTGAGCTCAGAAACCAGGTCTATCGTTATTGCAAACTCTGCAAATATCGTTACAATCTTCTCCTTCTCTGTAAAATATACCCTTATTGGAGGCATTGGCTCGTTCTTGTGTATTGATACAAGTGGAGGGAAGTTCTCGCCTTCAAGATAGCCAGCATATTTCATCTGGAGCTTGTCTATTATGTAGCTTATGGTCATCGGACCGACGAGTCCTGCACCTGGAAATCCCTCTATAAAAGTATAACCTTTGAAATTTACGTCTTTGAACATTTTTATTTCGATCATCAACTCACTTATACCCTTTTAGTTGGAAAGGTTTATAAGCATTAGAATGTCGAGTACGAAGGTTTTTGGTGCATAAATCTTGGGCATGCAATACATGGTTTAACGAGATATTTATATCTGATAAAATTTACGTTACTGACGGTATATCGACGATAGGTATTTAAACCTATTCAGAGATAATAGAATCGGTGAACTATATGGCAGAAAGAATAGGCTCTGAAAAGATAAGCCGAGAAGATGGATACCTTTACTTCTTAGGTAAGGACGGATTCGTATGGAAAACTCCAATGAAGACGAATTCAAGAGGCAGAAAGGGAAAGGTTGGAAGTGAAAAAGTAAAAAGAGATACAGGATTCCTTTACTTCGTAGACAAAAGTGGATATGTAGCAAGGGCAAAAATGAACAGAAGGGGAAGAAGATAATTATTTGATTTACTTTTTCTTCCTATTTTTTTTAATTAATGATTAGAGGTTGTTCTGGTGGCTAGAAGGCGTAGGTATGTAAATATAAGAAAGGGAGATAGGCCACTGGGCGTCCTGATAATTTCAATATTAGAGGTACTTGGAGCTTTTTTTGTATTGCTTGGTGTAGCGGCATTTAGCGCAGTACACCTGTTAGGTTTAGGCAGCATAATAGGGATTATAGCCGGATTTGGAGGCACGTTGCTCCTTATATGTGGCGTGATTCTGCTTTTTTCCGCGTATGGAGCATGGTCAGGCGAGAGATGGGGATGGTGGCTTAACATGGTAATAGCCGGATTCCTTGTATTGAGCATAGCGTTGCTTGACATACTGGGCTTTGTAATCGGCCTTGTAATGATTTACTACCTTACAAGAAAGTATGTAAAGAAATGGTTCATGCTCTGAGATTGAACTTTATCTTTGAGCTCTCTTTTATCTTGCTGTTTTTCACGGCACCGCTGTTGAATTCTATCACGTACTTTGCCCTCGCTTTTGGTATGTATGCCCTGCATTTAGAGATAGAGCTGCATGGTTGCATATTTTCCTTTATATCTACAATTTTTAGTGCACTGCTAGCCCATACAACAT
The DNA here is from genome assembly GCA_041476285.1 of Candidatus Micrarchaeaceae archaeon. Classification (GTDB taxonomy): domain Archaea; phylum Micrarchaeota; class Micrarchaeia; order Micrarchaeales; family Micrarchaeaceae; genus UBA12276. The sequence continues at coordinate 1,439 of JBGOTD010000032.1, read as the reverse complement.
CTATTGCAAAACGCATGTTGTACATCCAGATGCTTTGGTATCCCTCGCTGAAGAAAGTAAACAGCATGCATTGATTTTTCTCCAGTCTTTTCCTAAACATCAGGCCGATCATTCGTTTTATCAGCGTGTCTGCAATGAGCGCGTCGAACCTTTTCCCGTTTATCCATATTGGTATTTTTCTATATTTCTGCATCTTATAAAGAAATTTTAGCAGATGCACACCTATTATTTGCCGGTGATTGAGAGGCTCTGTTCCCGCATGAATTGCTGAAGGTAGAATTTGCTTCCGGTGCCCTTGCCAGTTAGTGTGCTATTTTTCCATCCAACAAAAGTATGGACGCCTACCATTGCACCGGTGGTTGCGCTGATTTCTCTGTTGACGTACACAACACCTGCCTGTATGTTTTCCTTGAACTTCTTTATTTCCTTGCCGCTACTGCTGTACAAGCCGGCAGTAAGTCCATATTCAGTGTCGTTTGCAAGCTTTATTGCTTCATCAAGATTTGTAAAACTTTCTATCGTTAATATAGGAAGGAAAAGTTCCTTTTGGACAAGCTCGCTATCGTGTCTTGCCTCCACTATTGTCGGTTCTACGTAGAAACCATTTACAATTCCAGTTTTCACTATATCTCCACCATATAGTATTCTGCCAGAAGTCTTTGCTTTTCCCACCATCTCGCCGTATCTTCTAAAAGCAGTTTCGCTTATAAGCGGTCCTATGTAGACACCCTTGCTCAAAGGGTTGCCTATCTTTAGCTCTCTTGTCCTGCTCACTAGCTTGCTTATGAATTGCTCCTTTATTGATTCGTGCACGTAAACCCTTGAGAGTGCACTGCATTTCTGCCCGGCAAATCCGAATGCGGCACTCACAACTCCGGACGCAGCTTTATCTATTTCTGCAGTCTTTGAAACTATTGCCGGATTTTTGCCTCCCATCTCTACTATGAAGACTTTCTGTTTTCCCATACTGAAGCACTTGGACATCATTGACATCCCTGTAGTTCGTGATCCGGTAAATGCTATACCCGCAACTTCATCGTTAGTTACTAGTTCGTCACCAACCACAGAACCAGGACCAGTTATGTAATTGAATACGCCGTTAGGAAGTCCAGCGTCCCTGAAGAGTTCATATATTTTAAGTCCTGTAAGCATTGTCATGTTGTCTGTGGAAGATGGCTTGAAGACAACGGTATTGCCTGTTATAATGGCCCCCGTACTCATCCCTATTGATATAGATATTGGAAAATTGAAGGGTGCAATAACCCCAAACACCCCATATGGCTTCATTGTTATTGTTACTTTCTCTGCTTCTGATGGTGCTCCTTGGAATCCAGATTCAACGCTCTTTGAACTTGAATCTGAGTGCGTTTTTCTTGAATAGCCCTTGTTTGATTCCATTTCATTAGCGTAATATCTCATGAAATCTATTGCTTCGTCTA
>JBGOTD010000031.1:0-8742 GCA_041476285.1 Candidatus Micrarchaeaceae archaeon | reverse complement strand
TGCCTTGATTGCCAGGAAGACTATTATTATGATTACTAGTATTACTATTATTCCCGCTGCTCCTAGGCCCAACAGATTTGATGACTGGCCTGTTCCTGCTATGGTTGTTGGTGTGGACGTTACTGAAAACGATGTTGACGAGCCGGATGATGTGGATTGCGTTGTAGATGGCCTTGCTGTGTTAATTACATTTAGTGTGAAATTGAATACTCCAGGGTATATTGGATCTGCCCCGCCGCTCTCTATCATCAATGTATATACTCCAGGAACCACGCCCTGTCTCACATTAGTATTTATATAAAGAAAGCCGCCGTAATTTGGTCTTCCTGTGCTCGGGTTTATTCCCACATATATGCCATTATTTGCCAGTGCCTGACCATTTGCCACAATAAGATATGTCGTTCCAGGAGTTCCGGACGTAAGATTCAGACTGAATGGTATTGCCAGACTGTCGTTGAGGTATATAAATGCACTGTTTTCAGATATTACAAAATTTGAAAGTCCCGTTATGTTCTGCGCTCCCTGTGCGCCCGATATCAATACGTTAAGCTGCAATAGCGCTACGGATAATATTAAAATCAGACTAAGCTTTTTTATACCATTCAAATTTTGAAACATATCTATGACCCCAACATTCACTTTATATAGATATGAAAGAATTTAAATAGCTTTTTATTTCATGCCATTTTCGCTAAACGAAGGCTATGGATGAATATGCGACCACACTTGAATAATTGCCAGTCGTTTCACCCGAGTTCCCGTACCTTAGGATGATGCCAGTTTTTGCGCCGGCCTGTTTTGCAAAAAGCATGGCCACGGTTATCGGCCCGAATCCACATATACTGTCGTTCAGCGAATATACGAGCTTGTTGAAGTTTTTATGATCAATTCCTTTTATTGTGTCCAAAAGCTTTGAATCCTTTTTCTTCGCAACCTCTGCAGATTCATAGTGGTTGAAATCCGAGCTTGCGACAACAATTATCCTCCTTTTCGTTTCCTCTGCGGCCTTTTCTATGGATTTTGACAGTATCTCGCTTGCCTCCTCGCTTTGGTCTGCCATGCATATGAGCGCCAGCTTTTTCTTTGGGAATAGGTATTGTATGAATGGTAATTGCACCTCTATCGAGTGCTCGCTGGCATGTGCCTGCTCATCTATTTCTATGTATTCAGAATTATCGGCTATTTCTTTTGATAGCGCCCTATCATTCAATGCAGTACCCAAAGGCGTTTCCCAGTCCTCCATTGATACGGATATCGGCCTTCCTAGTCCGGTATGGTTCGGCCCTACAACGACTATTGTGTCTGTTTTTTCCATTTTTGGATTCTTGCTTATCGCTTTGTAGGTGAATGCTGCAGTCTTTCCGGAATACATGTAACCGGCATGTGGTGCCACATATGAACTTGCGTTTTCTGTTCCGTCTGCAATTGTTGTTTCTTCCATTGCTGATTTTATGAATTCCCTTAGTTTGCTGCCGCTATATGGGTAGAAACTGCCATCGAATACGCTTTTCCTCATCTGATCACAGCAATTACTAATTTATCTTTATGTTGCTTATATAATTAATAAATCTGGTTTGGTGCTTTTTTGGCGTTGGTGCTCTTTTTGGACATGGATTACTTCTTCGCAGCATGCGAGGAGCTACGCCATCCCGAATTGAAGTCCAAGCCATTTGTAGTGGGCACTGCAACAATAGCAAAAAGGGAGCGCGGCGTAGTCCAGACATGCAATTACGAAGCAAGAAAATTCGGCATACATAGTGCAATGCCGACAATGCAGGCACTGAAGCTGAAGCCTGACCTTGTTTATCTGGAGTCTGATGATAATTACTATCAGGAGGTTTCCGACAAGGTAATGAAGCTTGTGAAAGGCCATGGCCTCACCACCGAGATAATAAGCATAGACGAGGCTGCTGTTGATCTGGGCGAAAAAAGCTACGAAGATGCGGAGGATCTTGCAAAGAAGATAAAGGAAAGAATAAAAAAAGAAATCGGCCTTCCCTGCACAATAGGGATAAGCATAGGCAAGGTGTACGCAAAGATGATATGCGACAGCTCCAAGCCAAATGGCATAGGCATTTTGAAGGATGCTGATCTGAAATCGTTTCTCAATGGCAAGGACATAGACTCACTGCTCGGGGTAGGCAAAAAAACGGCTGAGAGGCTCAGGTCGATGGGAATAAGCAACATAGGACAGCTTTCGAAGGCAGACCCGAATGTGCTTGTGGAAAAATTCGGAGTTTTCGGCAGGGAGCTGTTTCTTCTTGCAAACGGCAAAGATGAAAGCAAAGTGAGCGATAATTACACAGTAATGTCTGTCGGGAGGGAAAGGACTCTTGATAGGGAAACAAAAGATCCGGATGAAATAAACAAGATGCTGATGGAACTTTCAAATGAGGTAATAAAAGAGATCAAAAAGAAGGGCCTATGGTTCAAGGGAATATCCGTTAAGGCAAGATATTCTGATTTCACCGAACGGATAAAGAACAGGAAGCTCAACAATTACACCGACTCCTTGGATTTATTGTATGAAACCTCTTCGCAGCTCATCAAGGATCTTGTTAAGGATAAAAAGGTAAGGAAGGTTGGTGTAAGAGCATATATAGTTGAATTAAGGAAAGGGCAGAGAAGCATATTCTAGTTCTTGTATTTTAGGCTTTGGAGGTAATTCCTTGCCTCAAGCGCCGCCTTAGTTCCACTACCTGCAGCGGTGACAGCCTGCCTGTATACCTTGTCAGCAACATCCCCTGCGACAAAGACGCCATCTATTTCAGTCCTTACCTCCTCTTTTGCCTTTATGTAGCCCTGCTCGTCAAGATTTAGCTTGCCCTTTAGGAATGATGTGTTTGGCGTATATCCTATTGCAACAAATATTCCATCGATGTTTATTGTTGCTGTTTTATTGTCAGTTATGTTCCTTATTTTTACACCAGTTACCTTTTCCTGGCCCATTATTTCCTCTACTACGCTGTTAAACATCATCTTTATCTTTGGGCTTGACTTTACTCGCTCCTGCATTATCTTGCTTGCCCTGAGCTGGTCCCTGCGGTGTACTATTGTGACGCTGCTTGCGAACTTTGTAAGGAATAATGAATCCTCCATCGCAGTGTCGCCGCCGCCAACCACTATCACATTCTTGTTCTTGAAGAAAGGTGCGTCGCACGTGGCGCAGCTGCTCACGCCCTTTCCTATAAACTTTCGCTCCGACTCTATGTTCAGCCATTTTGCGGATGCTCCAAGAGCCAGTATCACGCAGTTTGCATAGTAATCCTTTGAATCGACACTCACCTTGAAAGGTCGTTTCGTGAAATCCACTTCAGTAACGTTTTCGTTCATCAGCCTTGCGCCGAACCTTTCAGCCTGCTTCCTGAACAGTTCCATAAGGTCGGGACCAAGAACGCCATCCGGGAATCCTGGATAATTCTCCACGACATTTGTGAGCATAAGCTGGCCGCCGCTCTGTATTCCGCTTATGACCAATGGCTTGAAGTCCTCCCTTGCAGTGTATATTGCCGCAGTGTATCCTGCAGGGCCTCCGCCTATTATGATTATGTCCTCTATGTCCTGCATGATTAATTTACTCAGCTAAAATATTAAAGGATGATGTAAGTAATTAATATATTTGCATTGAATTATACAACACGGCAACAGTCATGATGGCGACCTGATGATTGAGTACAACAACCTTAGGATATCTCTTGACAGAAGGGAGCCTAATTCTGACATAGATTTTGTATCGCATGCGCATACAGACCATCTGGGCGCGGTAAAATCCTCTAAGAACATACTTGCAAGTGCTCAGACAATACAGCTCATAGAGCAGGCTCAGAACCTTGTAATAAGCAATAGATCCGATAATTATAATCTTAAACTCATTGAGGCAGGCCACATGCTCGGCTCAAGGCAGCTCTGCGTTGATGACAACATTTCCGGTTCTCGCGTAACTTACACAGGTGACTTTCAAGTGGTAAAATCAAGGACCTCAAGTCCGATAGATGTTGTTGATACGGACACGCTTATAATCGACTCGACATATGCCAGCTCCCTTGTTAAATTCGGGGAAAAGTGCGACATCGAATCGGAGATACAGGACTGGACAATGAAGATGCTCGGGAAAGGCATAGTCATATTCAGCGCATATGCGATGGGCAAGGCACAGGAACTAATTTCAATATTCAACGATGTCGGGATAAAACCAATAGTAAGCAGGAAGATAAGCAGGGTATCGAAGGTATACCTGCAGAACGGCATAAGGCTTGATTATTCTTCGGCATATGATTCCGATTCAGATTATGATGCCTTGATAAAGGACAATTTCGTAGGGATAACGGAAAGCAGAAACCTGGCAGCACTAAGATCAGGTCTTGAGCCTGTGCACAACAAGAGAGTATACACGGCCGTTGCAACAGGGTTTGCCAAAATCTTCAGATTTAATGTTGATGCACAATTTCCTTTGAGCGACCATGCCGACTTCAGCCAAAGCGTGGAATATATAGAAGCAACAAAAGCAAAAAAGATTCTTACATATGGGCCGAATGCCTCTTCCTTTGCAAAGAACCTTGGCAGGGAGGGATATGATTCAATCCCGTTCAATGAATCCGCCCTTTCCCAATTTCATAGACAATAACAATATACGTATATGGAAATGCATAATTTTAATCAGTGATAAATTAGTTTTAAGAAAGGAAATGATCGGCGATCAGATGGCAATTGCAATAATAGGATGCATGGACAGCAGGCTTAACGGATTCTTTGAGGAACTTAGAGAAAAAGTTTCAATTGATAATCCTGGCCAAAAAGTGTATATAATACGCGATGTAGGAGGGGGCGTAAACGCAGTAGGAAAAACAATACTTGACCTTAACATAAACGAGATACACGACTATACTCACACTAACTGCGGGGCAATGAGAGTTGCATTGGATGCCTCGCTTAAGATCAATTCCGGCGGAAAACTTGACGAGGTGGAAAGCAGTGATGATGTATATGACACTACAATAGCGCCATTTCTTGGCGATACTTACAATACCCCGCTTGATGTTGAGCAGAAGAACACACTGATCCAGAAGGAGACGTTAAACCACCTTAAAATGACGCATCCGGACTTAAAGATAAGCTGCGAGATGATAGACATAGACAAGCTGAACGTGCCTGTAGTTGAGGGCGAGCACACATTGATAATAGGCATGGCCTATTCAGGAAGATATTCTGAAATAGCAAAAAAATACAACCTTGAACTGCTACATACCTACTTTGTTCAGGCAAATTATTTGGATGAGATAAGGCCGGCAGTAAAATTGGCTGTTGAGAAGCTCAATATACACAATGTCATGTTCGTGTCGAACCATCAATCTGAGGACAACACTGTCGAGTATTGGTCAAACGACCCGACGCTTAAGCATCTGTTTGAAAAGCACCTGATGGAAGTGCCACTTAAAGTTCAGAACCCGAAGAAATAGTCTACTTCTTTCTCTTGCCGCGCTTTTGCACGTCCAGTAGCACCTTGACTGCATTTTCTGAAAGCCACTGGCTCAACCTGTCGTAATCGAGTATTTGGACTCTTGCGGTTATCGATATGCCCAAATCCTGTTCCGTACTTATGAGCGACGTCTTTATCTCCATGCCCCTCAGCCTTTCATAATCTCCTTTTTCCCTTGATAGTTTTGAGATCAGGTTTTTCTTGAAAAGCTCTACATCAGTATCTCTTGAAACACCGAGCCTTATTCGCACAAGCCTTTCGTTGACCCTGCTAAGATTCTGTATTATGCCCTGGTTCAGAACGCCGTTCGGTATGTACATCATGGACCAGTCGTCCCTCATCAGTTTCGTATAGATTATGCCCACGCTTTTTATAGTCCCTGTTATCTCCGTTGTCATTGTTTCATGAGGGTGTGTTGGGGCCTGTATGCCAAGCGATAGCGGAGTTAGTGTTATTTTGTCCCCTGCCTTGAATGGATTTGAATATATTATCGATATGCCCGCAAATACATTGCCCAGTGTGGTCTGTGCCGCCAATCCTATAATTATCCCCAGGAAACCCGCACCTACAAGAAGCCCCGCAATTGAGATTCCGACTGTTTGAAGCAGCAGCAATACAAGCAGAGGATATGCTATCAGCCGGAATATGCGTGCGAACTCGTGTATCTCCCGCTCGTTTTTAGTAATTCTGCCATATAGGTCTATGAAAAATAATATTACCACTATTATTGCGATGCCGACTGCGGATCTTAATGCAAATAACAGTGTGACTGTGTAATAAGCAGGTGTGCTCAAACCAGGATAAGCCTTTACTGCAAAATACACCATAAAGGCGAATACTACCAGAATAATTTCGGTAATAGAATTTATTCTTCTGATTCCAGCCATGTCGCCACCTGAATTACTAGAAGATTTATATCAACGGATAGGTTTTTAGAGACAACTAAATTATTCCGCTAATATTTCAGCATCGCATGTGCTGGCCGGTGCCCTCTTGCAGGAACCTGTTTATTTCCGTTTCGTCTTTTATCAGTTCCTTTGATTTCACGATCTTTTGGTATTCCCATTGCGGCTTGAATACTCTTGATATTTCGGAGATTGTCAGACCAGGATGCTGGCCGTTTATGAAATCGCTTATCTCCTTTATGAATATCTCAGAGGAGTTCGGTCCTGTGAGATGCTCGGACGAGATTAATTTTCCGTTATCAACAAGATCGATTCTGCCCCGCAGCTCCTTATTGCCGAATTCTGCCTCATGGCCTGGGAAGCATAGATGCGCATGGATTCCAGATTCAAATATAACATTTATTGATTTGAGTTCTAGTCCTTCCCTGACACCCTTGGCCACTCTGACTTTCGCAGTTGCACCTTCTGAATATTTCTTTCCGGTTAATGCAATTGTTGCCTCGACACCAGTAGGATTATTCTGGTCGTAATTGCCATTCACCATGAATATTTTCAGGTCCTGTATGTTACCGAATTTGCATTTCGTGGAATAGTAGATTATCTCATACGGATGTATCCAGTCCATGAATATGCCGCCATTTGCACGTTTGAGTATCCACGTCCTCTTTGGATCTTCATCGTCCACCTGTTCAAAGAATGTCGCGTCTATCGATTTTATCTTGCCGTATTTTTTAACAAGTTTTGGCACCATAGCCGCAAATGACATGGTTGCCTGCTTATGAAGGTAATGAAGGTGCAGGTAAACCCTGTCTTTGTAGTTGTTCTTTTTTATGAAGGAGCTCAATTTGCTGAACTGGCTTTTGTTGACTGCGAGCGTCTTTTCCACTATGACATACTTGCCGTGCCCCAATGATTGCATCACCTGCTCGTAGTGGAATTCGTTCGGATCGGATATGTGGACGATGTCTATTCCTTCAAAGAACTGATCCGGAAGCCCGCCGTTCCTGTCCGATAAATAATAATTATCTTTTGTTATGTCAAAACTTGAAAGAAGCGCCTGCTTATACTCGAATGGCTTTGTACCCACTGCCTTCTTTAGATTGAGGCTTCCGCCCTCGCCTATTCCAGCCTTAAGCCAGCTGAACCAGTGCCCGAGCCCCACTACGCCTAATTTATTCTCCATTGAATCACATGTAGGATAGATCTCTTCCTGTAAGGAATTTATTATTTAGGAAATCCTTAATAAGAGAATCCTTTTTTCCTTATACTGCCATCTATTTTTATTATGGGCCTGGAGAGATTTGAACTCTCGACCTCCCGATTTCTGTTTTAGAATATCAGTCGGGTGCTACTAACCAGGCTAAGCTACAAGCCCATGTCTAAAAATTAACCATTAATCTTTATCATACTTTACCTCAATCACGCTTCCCCTTGGTTCTTCCTCCCTGAAGAGCTGCGTCTCGAATTTGTACAACTTTACATTAGGCTGCGACCAATAATTATGGTGAAGGCCTGCCTTTCTGCATGTTTCCTCCAGGAACTCCTTTTTGCCCCATTTCTGCTCGATTGCAACTATTGGCAGCAGCAGCCCGCTATAAAGGCCGTATTCAATCATAAGCCCGTCTCTTCCGACTTTTATGCTGCTTAGTCTTTTCTTCTCGCCGCCAGTTACTAATGTGGGGCTTGAAAGTATGCTGACCTCTACTAACAAGTCGTCAAGTTCCGACTTTGAGACTGAAACAAATCTCGGATCCTCAAAGGCTGCAGCCACTGCAGCATCCACCAGCGATTCCCTCAAAGGGGCTATCGCCCTGGGAAAACCTATACATCCGCGCAGCTCCCTTGTCGGATAGTGTTCAAGAGTGACGAATATTCCGTGTGGCCTTTCAAAACTGTCCAGCGCTTTTCTTATGACTTCCTTATCAAAATGAGGGTTTATTAGGAATAGCTCTATGCTGTTTCTTGCAGCTTTTACAAGCTGCTCCCCGTGCTCTGCGCTGTAAATATGCATATATACACTCCATTAAGGTTGGGCAATATATCTATAAATATTTGAGCTGTGCATTAGCCACAGGTGCTTTCATAGATAGAAAAGTTACAATTTATACAGACGGGGCTGCAAGGGGGAATCCGGGCCCCAGCGCGTCTGGATTTATGATATATGAAGGCAAGAAACTGCTTCACAGGCATACCGAATACAACGGAAACGCAACAAATAATTATGCAGAGTACATGGCAGTGGTTCTTGCATTGAAATGGTGCTTATCCAAGCTGTCTTCTTATTCATCATTGGAATTGTACTCTGATAACGAGCTTGTGGTAAGGCAGCTTGATGGCAGGTACAAGATAAAATCAAAAAAG
>JBGOTD010000030.1:0-8784 GCA_041476285.1 Candidatus Micrarchaeaceae archaeon | reverse complement strand
ACAAGTGATAAAATGATAGAGGCTCAACTTGACAGATCAAAGAGAAATGACGGTGTGCACCTAAAGGAATTGCTTAGAACCAGTAATGGCGATGCAACAATTGAGATACTTAAAGAGTGCGTTAAATCAACGCGAGTAGCGCAGGCGGTATCAAAAAACAACTTGAATCTTAAGATACTCGGCCGAAATACAGGCTTAATTACAGGAGAATTGGTGGCGGCCGCATTTGGCGATAAATCATCTCATTATAATCTGGTTATTACAAGGAGCGGTGTTTTACTGGAGAGTTGTGAAACCTATGGGAACGTATTTACGACATTGGCATTGTCAGACTATCCGCGTTACCGTGCACTTATTACGAAATTCGCAATGCAAAATATATCTAAAAAGGACCGTGCGCTCTACGTTGCTATTATGGAAAACGCCTCGCTGTCACAGTTGAGCGACGAAAGGGCGTGGCAGCTGGGAATTGTGAGAACCAATATAATGGAAGATCTTGGAATACCAAAACACGACCAAATAAGGATAAAAGGAAGGCTCTCTGCAAGAAACAGAATTATCGATTAACTATTCATTTTTGCTTTTTCTTGCACGATTCAGGGCTTCTACAATCTTTCTGTATCTTTCTCCTTCGCTTTTTGCATGCTCCTCCGCAAGCCGAAGTGCTGTACGCCCTTTATCATCTTTTAATTCCAGGTCTGAAATATTTGCCAATGCTATGACTTTTAACTCATCGCAGAAATCGACAGCTATGTGCAGTGCTGTCTTGCCATCTATTATTTTTTTATTCACTCCAAAGTCCTTCATCTTTATGATGAAATCATAAGGGTCGCCTTCCCTGGCAATTGTATCTACTGCCCTGTCCTTAATGAAACCGCGTTGCAGCGGTTGCATTGTCGGGATTGCTGCTATTTTGAAGTCTTCATATTTGTTCTGAAGCAGCTCAACAACATTTTTATAATCAGGGTAACCGTACTCGGTGCTTAGTCCCCACACCCAGATTGTTTTGTCCAAAGTATCTAAATAAATCCTGCCCCCTCCCTTTACCTTTACTTTCAGATCGAAGCCTGTTTCCTCTCGAAGGGCAAGGTATAATTCATTATGCATATCTACCTGCTTTGACTTGAATACTGTTTTTTTGTCGTTTCCATCGCTGATCTCTGCCATTATAAATTTTACAGGCCTACCCATAGCACTTCTATCTATCTGCACCTGCTCCATATTTGCCAGGCTTGTTGAAGAACCGTTCCTTGTCAATATTGTTTTATCCATTCTATCACTTTATTTTATCCAAATGCATCATTATTTCTTCAGTAACTTTGCTCTTTTCATTATTGCCGTTTATGGTTATCCATGTGCCATCATATGATTCTGCAAGTTCAATATATTTATGCCTTAATAATTTCAGGGAGTCAAGTTTGTCAAACCTCTCTTTTGCAGCTCCTCTATCAACTATGCGTCTATGGGCCTCTTCGGGCTCAACATCTATGTAAAAAACTATATCTGGTATTAGAAATTTTCTGTTTATTCCTAAGAAATAATCGAGTTCGCCCTCCGGCCCTTTTATGAATGTGCTTCCGTAGGCAACGGTCGACATCCAGTATCTATCCGATATGATTGTTTTGCCGTTTTCAATATTCGGCACTATAAACTTTTCTACATGGTTTGACCTGTTTGCAACGTAAAGGAACTGTAATGTCCTTACACTTATCCCGTCTTTTTTGTCCTTAAGCTCCCTTCTGATAAGTTTTCCAATCTCATCATCTTCCCATGGCTCGGTTGTCAAAATTACATCTTCTCCTTTTTTTAAAAGCGCATTGTAAACTTCTTTCGATTGGAAACTTTTGCCCGAACCCTCTATTCCCTCAAAAACTATGAATTTACCTTTTTTCATTTTACCACATTTTTATCATTCAGGAATTTTTCAATTTCGCTATATAACTTTCCATTAACAAGAATCTTAAGCCATTCAGTATAATTCTTCCCGTTCTTCTTTACGTCAGTGAGCATCTCTTCTACTTTCATCCATTTCCAGTCCTTTGCCTCATCTCTGTTTATTTTTGGGCTATCGTTGTAAATTCCGAAAAGAACATGATCAAACTCGTGCTCCGTCAGTCCGTTACCAACCGGTACTTTGTATACGAAGCTGAACGAATCAACCAGATCACAGTCAAAGCCCATTTCCTCCCTTAGTCTTCTGTGCGCCGCATCAAGAACAGCCTCATTTTCATAAGGATGCGAGCAGCATGTATTCGACCATAATCCCTGAGAATGATATTTTGTATCTGCACGCTGTTGCAGCATTGTCTCTCCTTTAGAGTTGAATACAAAAATAGAAATTGCCCTGTGGAGCTTTCCTCCATTGCTGTGTGCCTTCATCTTTTCTTCAAGTCCTATCTCTCTGTCGTTATTGTCTACAAGTATTACCTTTTGCTCCATAAGAACTACTCATTATCGTGCTTTACCAGCTTGACTATTCCTGCCTTCGGCCTATAAAGATCGCCCATCCTTTCAAGTTCGCTTATGTATTTGTTTACCGTTCCTTCATCAATTCCATCTTTTGCCGCTTCTTCAACAATACGCTGTATCTTTGCTATGCTTTCACTTTCCTCTAGGCGTTTTATTATTGCGGTAATCGAGTTCATCCTGTCTACTTTCTCCCTTGGCATTCCTGTGAGTATGGTATCGATGTCCCTTCTTCCCCCCCTGTCAACCGCAAGTGTCTTGAGCATATGCTCGCTAAGCGCAATTGCCCGTTCGGCATCAATGACCTCTACCGTCTTTGAGAGCCTTGACTTTGCGCTTGCCTCTGCCATTCTTACAAGTCCCTCTATCTGCCTTGGCGTTATGGCCGTTGCGCCGCTCTTCTGGCCAAGCTGCCTCAACTCTATGTAATAATCCTGTATCTTGTTTGCCGCGTCTTCGCTAAGTCTTGGCGTAATTCCCCTTTTTGCATATGCTATGTATCTTCGCAGAAACTCGCTGTTTATTGGCGGCAGTTCAACCTGTTCGTATTCCTGTACCTGGGCAATCTGGGCACCGGCAGCCTGGTGTTGCAGAAGTATGTGCTTTGCTATGTTAGTGTCTAGCTCTACATCCATAGTGTCCTTGATCGGGAATATAAGATCGAATCTTGAAAGAAGAGTGGTTGGTATGTCGAACTGCTCTGCCGGATACATGTTTGGATCGAACCTCCCGAATCTGGGGTTTGCCGCTGCAAGAACTGCAGTCTTTGCAATGAATGTTGCGACTATTCCTGCCTTTGCAACGCTAATTGTTTGTGATTCGAGCGCCTCATGAAGCGAAGCCCTGTCATCCTCGCTTATCTTGTCAAACTCATCGATAGAGACAACTCCGCCGCTTCCAAGCACAAGCGCCCCTGCCTTCAACGTCCATCCTCCTTCAGAAAATTCGTCACGCTCGGCAACAGCGGTCATACCTCCTCCTGTTATCGACTTTCCACTTACATAGATCCCTTTTGGCACAAGCCTTGATACAGCCTGCAATATTCTTGTCTTTGCGCTTCCGGGGTCTCCTATAAGAAGAATATGCATATCACTTCTTATTGCACCGCCGTCGACAAGCTTCTTTCCTGGCGTTCCGCCAAACAATTGTAGTGCAACTGCCTGTTTTATTTCGTCATAGCCATATATCGATGGAACTATGGACTTTGTTATCTTATCAAATATATCTGGGTTCTTTGAAAGTTCAAGTATTTCCCTTTCCTGTTCCTCTGTTATTGGTATGTCTGTGAATTCCTTCTGCTTTTGGGTTATGCCAACTGTATCAAGAAACATCGTGTACAGGTTGCCCTCTATCTTGCCTCTTACATTCCTTCTCGGCCTTATTCTGAGTATGCCGGTGAGCTCTATCCTGTCTCCTGGCACTACTGTATTTACAAGATCGTCCTCTATCCATACCTCTAGTTGCCATGTCGGTGTGTTGCCTCTCAGTTTCTCCAAAGGATCCTGTACCGCAATCTTCTGAAGGTTTATGAACTGCGATTCCTTTATATCCGGCTTTAGCGACCTTCTTTTGCATTGCGGGCAAAACTCTGGTATCTCATCCCTATCTACTCTAAACTTCTGCATATATCCGCAATATGTGCACTTGTATGTTCCAAGCTTAACCTTTGGATTTATCTCGGATCTCTTTACAACAAGGCCGTCAAGCATTATCATTTTGCCTATAAAAGATGAACCCACGTCTTGTACCAATGGCGTATTATATGTCTGTCCGAAGAACCTTGGATGCGGTTCCTTGTCCTTCAGCTCTATGTCCTTCATCTTTTCCTTAAGTGATTCTAATGCAGCCTCCATTATTGTATCTGGATTCTCTATAAGCTCGCTTGCAAGCTCAGGATCGAACCTGCTCAATTCCTTTATGTCGATGTTAAGGCTTCTCTTGTCAGGAAAAGATGTCACTATATCGGCTATGCCACCCTTGCAGTAAGTGTCGAAAAACTCATCAAATTTGCTCTTTATGGCATCAAGCATAGCGTCTGCCAAGAAATCACTTCCAATACCCCCTTAAGAAAGCTAACATGGGTTGAAAACTAATATAAAGGTGGTATAATAAATAGTATTAGTGGAACTTCTATTTAAGCCTTTTTAAAGTTCTTAAACTAGTCGCAGCCAACAGGAAAGGTGATAAAAATAGAGAACAAAACCAAAGGATTCTACATAACTACAGCAATACCGTATGTAAATGCACCACCTCACATAGGCCACGCCCTTGAGTTCGTCAATGCGGATGTGATTGCAAGATACAAGAGGCTGAAGGGCGGAAAGGTATTCCTGCTTACTGGTGCTGACGAAAACAGCCTTAAGAACGTGAGGGCAGCTGAAGAACTCAAAATAAGCACGCAGGAGCTGGTTGACAGGAACACTGCAACTTTCAGAGAACTGGCAAACAAAATAAACCTCTCTTTTGACATGTTCTCAAGGTCGTCTGTAAAGGAGGGGCACTGGGAGAGCGTGCATAAACTGTGGGAACTTGCCGATAAAAAAGGGGACATCTACAAGAAAAAATACAAGGGTTTGTACTGCGTAGGATGCGAGCAATTCTACAAGGAAAGTGAACTGGTAAAGGGGTTGTGCCCAGAGCACGGGACAAAACCGGAAATTGTAGAGGAAGAGAATTATTTCTTCAAGCTTTCCAAATACCAGAACGAATTGGAGAAGCTGATAACAACAGGCATACTCGAAATAGTGCCATCCAACAGAAAAAACGAGATACTTGGCATGATAAAAGAGGGACTTGAGGACTTCAGCATATCAAGATCCTCAAAAAGAGGAAAGGGCTGGGGAATACCTGTCCCAAATGACGATTCACAGATAATATATGTTTGGATGGACGCGCTTTCGCTTTACATAACCGGCATAGGCTATGGCAAGGACGATGCTCTCTTCAATGAATGGTGGCCTGCAAACGTCCATGTAATAGGAAAGGGGATAATAAAATTCCACGCATTATACTGGCCGGCATTTCTTATTTCTGCAGGGCTGGAACTGCCTAAAAAGATATTCGTGCACGGCTATGTTACTGTAGAAGGACAAAAGATGAGCAAATCAATAGGCAACGTAATAAATCCTTTGGAGCTTCTGAAAACCTACAAGCCCGATGAGCTAAGATACTATCTGGTAAGGGACATACCAACTTTTGAGGACGGCGACTTTTCCGAATCCGCGCTCAAGGACAGGATAAACAAGGAGCTTCTAGGGGACCTGGGCAATCTTGTAAACAGGATATTGACGCTTGCTGAAAATTCAAAGCTAAGTGAATTTGCAGGAAAAAACGAACTAGGATCAAAAATAAATCTTGAAGAGATAGAAAAGCATTTTGAAAAGCTGGAACTTCATGGTGCATTGGAGGCTGTAATGGAATTCGTAAGGCACTGCAACAAGTACATTAACGATAAAAAACCATGGACGCTTAAGGACAAGGAACTTGAAGATGCACTTTACAATCTTTTGGAATCATTAAGGATAATCTCAATACTGATATACCCGTTCATGCCAGACACATCTGAAAAAATAGCCGCAAAATTAGGCACGGAGAAGGCATTCTTCATAGATTGCAAATTCAGGAATGCATTCAAAGACAAGGTCACGAAAGGGGACTTGCTCTTCACAAAATTATAGCTACCTTACAAGGCTTCCTGGTGGCAGGTCCTTGTCCGGTCTTATTATGGATATAATTCCTCCATCTGCAGCAGCAAGTATCATTCCCTCAGAAACAGAACCTGCAATGTTCTTAGGCTCAAGATTCGATGCAACTACAACCAAACTATTCAGAAGTTCTTCCTTTGAGTAATGGCTCTTAAGCCCAGCAACTATGTTCCTTGTTCCTAATTCTCCAAGATCCACCTTAAGCACATACATCGGATTTCTTGCAGTTTCAAGGTCATTGACCTCTATTATCTTTCCTACTCTTAATCCTATGGAAACAAAATCATCTATCGATGCCATCTGAACACCAGATATATCTAATGATAAAACTATTTGAGCTTGGAGGTGCAGAATGCGCAGCGACGTGCTGCTATTGGTACATTGGAAAGACATTCTGGACATTGCTTGGTTTTAGGCCCACTTTTGTCTTCCTCCTTTGCATTAGCCCTTTCTTTCAATTTAGATACGGGTTTTACTATAAAGAAGAAAACAACCAATGCTATTGATATGAAACTTATTAATGCACTAACAAAAGAACCGACCATAAACACACTTCCATTTACCGTATAGTTCAAAGATGAAAAGTTGACATGGCCTGGAACGCCTATGAGCGGCGTTATGATGTCGCCCACGAACGCGGTAACTACTGCATTAAAGGCAACGCCTATTACAACTGCAACTGCAAGATCAATTACCTCACCCTTCATTACGAAGTTCTTAAAATCAGAAAGCAACGACATGCTGACACCCGCCTACAATATATAACCTTAAGCAAGGATTAATAAACTATAGTATAAATTATATATGAATTCTTATTTACTTTATATTTTGACAGCTTAATTTCCACAAAGTGATACAATGAGCCAAATGGGCGTACAAATACACAAAAGATCAAAGACGAAGATGTCCGGCAACGGAAGGAAGAACGTAAAATTCAGGGACAAGAGGAGAAGCGAGGTCGGAAACTACTTCTCAGCCACTAAATTTGCAGATTCAAATGTAAACCTCAGCGTAAGGAGACGCGGGGGCAATAAGGGTGTAAGGCTGAAAAAGGCTGCAGTAGCAAATTTGCTTACCAAGGACGGCTACAAGAAAGCAAAGATAACCGGAGTTCTTGAATCGAAGGACAACAGGAACTTTGCAAGGCAGAACATAATAACAAAAGGCTGCATCATAATAACTGAACTGGGAAATGCCGTGGTAATAAACAGGCCGGGCAGGGAGGGAAGCATAAACGCCAGACTGGTGTGATTCTTGCCTGCCAGAGTCTATGAATGTGAAAGGTCGGAGATAGAGGAACTGAAAAAGGTCCTTGCATACGACCCTTATCTTGATACTAATTTGATTCCGCCTACTGGGAAGGATAAGCCTTCAGACAAGCTTACCGACCAGGAACGCAAGGAAATCGAGGAAAGGGAAAAACAGGTGACCGACACGCTGAAAAAACTTTCCGAAAGCCTAAAAGGTAAAATAATATTCTCAAGACAGGAATACAGCCTCAGGGATGGCGCTGCTCTTGGTTTGAAAAATGACAGGAGCTATCTGTACCTGAATGCTCCTGAAGATTTTCTAAATGGTGCTGAAGAACGTTTCAAGACAGAATTCAAGACCATAAAAAGGACAAGCAAGGAAGAAGAGGAAAAAGTAATAAAGGCAATAAAAGACGAAGAGGAACTGGCGAATGCCGGATTCGGATCGATATTTGGTAATTGAATGAATTTTCTCAGTTCTGTAGATTTGTCAAAAGAGAGCATAAATAAAATATTCAGGACAGCTGACATAATCGTTTCCGGCGAGGGCGAACTCGCGCTCAAGGAGCATGCAATAATCGCACTCTTTTTTGCAGAGCCCTCTACAAGAACAAGAGTCTCGTTTGAAGTTGCGGCTGTGCAGCTTGGCGGAGTGCCGATATACATAGATGCGCATACCTCGCAGACTGCAAGGGGAGAGGAACTTTCAGATACTGCAAAGGTACTAAGCGCATATTGTGATTTCATAGTGGTAAGGATAAACAGCCACGACCAGCTTCTTACAATAGCCGAGAATTCCAAAGTGCCGGTGATAAATGCGCTTACGCATCTTGAGCATCCGACGCAGGCGCTCGCCGATTGCTATACAATACAGCAGAACAAGGGAAATCTAAACAAGTTGAAAATAGCATTCATCGGCGACATAGCGCAGAATACTGCTAATTCACTGATGCTGACTGCGGTTCAACTTGGTGCAAGAATCTCTCTGGTAGGGCCTAAGAACTATAAGCCAAATACATTCTATTTCAACAAGACAAGGGAATACGGCGAGGTAAATATTTATGATTCTGTAGAGGAAGGGTTAGAGGGCGCAGATATAGTATATACTGACTCTTTTGTAAGCATGGGTGACGAGACTGATGCTGCAAAGAGGGAAGAGCTATTTGCGCTATATCAGCTGAATCAAAAGGCACTATCATACGCGAAGAATGATGCACTTGTTATGCATCCTCTGCCTGCACACCGCGGTAAGGAGATAGCTGCCGAAGTAATAGACGGCCCGAAAAGCATAGTTTGGGAGCAGTCAAAAAACAAGCTCCTTATAGAAAAAGCGATCCTTCTTTACCTGTCTCAAAATTAATGTT
>JBGOTD010000029.1:0-9411 GCA_041476285.1 Candidatus Micrarchaeaceae archaeon | reverse complement strand
CTATCCTGCCCCCGTTCCTGTCCTTCGAGGCGAGGCTCTCTATTATCTCCAGATCCTTTGTCGAATTCTTGTCGAGGTTGAGCTGATTGAGCATGTTGTCTATCACGTTGTCGCTTACCGTCTCCGAGTCCTTTGATGTGTTTGTCAGCGCTGCATTCTCTATGTCGCTCTTCTTAAGGACCTCCTTTATGGCGTTAAGCGCCTTGAGCCTCTCGAGCTCTGCCGCATATTTCCCCCTTTTGTTGCTTTTCATGTGCTGCCTTTTTATGAGAGTTGTATTTTGTGTATAAATTATTAAGCCTTATGTTTGCAGATTTATGAAGCTGTCAGCCTTTTTCCTTTGCCCTTTGGTGCACAGTGTTGCTTCTCTTGCCTCCCGTCTGCTGCCTTGCAATCTGCTGCTGGTCTGTCCTTAGGAAGTTGAGGTTTGTTGATGTATTGTTTGCCTGCTCCCATGCTTCCAAGATCCTCTCAAGACCGGCATGCTCGTACTTTGCCGCAAAATGTGATGGCCATACGCTCCTGAGATTCTGCCTTGGTTTTATCCCCTTGTCGATTATCACCTTTGCCATTTCCGTCCTTCCGTACATCGCGACCAGGTGCGCCGCCTGGTTTGGCCCGTTGAACATTTCAAGATCCGCGCCCGCATCTACCAATGCGTTGAAGGTGTGCAGACGGTTCTTCTTTATTGCGATATGCAGCAACGGCTCCCTGTTCTTGTCCCTCATGTTTGCAAGCCTTTTTGCCTCTTCCGGCCCTGCCTCCGAAAATATCTTGTTTATCCTGTCCATGTTCTCATTGTAGGCTGCCTGTATCAATTCTTCTGCGATTTCTGTGCCAGTTCCTGTGCCCGCATTCCCCATCTTATCACCGTTATTTATATGTACTTTCAGATTATTTATGCGTTCTGCGGCTTTTGTTGTAATCCTTTCCATTCCCTGTTTGTGGTTAGTAGATTACAAACACAAAAACAGAATATATTTATACCTTTATGAGCAAAGCTTTAAGCGGTGCTAATATGGCAGCAAGGGCGATGTAGGCTCCTGTATTAGAAAGCTTTTTTTGAAAATTGCTTAATGAAAATACGTTATCTTAGAGCCTTTGCTCTGTTCCATCTGTGATATCGTGCTTTTGCGCGATTGATATTAGGAGAAGAAGCTTGCATAATAATCATCAAACCATCTAGGGGATGGCTTGGCTATAGCAGCGATGAAGACCGTGGCAAGCTGCGATAAGCCCAGGGTAGCCGCAAGTCAGGCTTTGAACCTGGGATAGTCTAAATTGTGTAGAAATACATGCATACGCGGGGAACTGAAATGTCTTAGTACCCGCAGGAAAAGAAAGAAAATTCGATGCGGCGAGTAACGCGAGTGAAAGCCGTAGAGGGCAACCTGAATCCCGTCTGGCAACAGATTGGGAGATGTGGTGTAGGAGGAATCCAAATCATGAGCTGAAGGTTCTGGAAAGAACCGCCATAGAGAGTGACAGCCTCGTAAGTTAAGTGAAATGGAAATTACTACAATAGAGTAATTCTTCTTGAGTATGAAGAATGAATACGGGTGCATTAAAACCCAACCCTAAATATTGGCTATAGACCGATAGTGAACAAGTAGCGTGAGCGAAAGCTGAAAAGAACCCACACGCGTGGGATTGAAAAGATCTGAAACTAGATGGTGAAACGAAGGTAAGGCATGAAAGTTATGATATATGGTGAAGCTGAAAATCGAAAGATTTATGCGAACCGTAAGGAACAATGTTTTATCATTCTTCTTGAAGCAAGAGCCAGGGAGTGTATATGAGTGGCGAGTCGAAAGACGAAGCGAAAGCGAGTGCGCGCAATATATGAGGCGCAGGGTATGAAAATGCCTTAGTCACTTGTGTACGACCCGAAGCCGTTGTGAACTACGCGTGACCAAGGCGAAGCTAGATTAATGTCTGGTGGAGGCCTGCAACCTGTCATGGCATGTCCTGTTGGGTGAGTTACGGGTAGCGGCGATATACCATTCGAACACGGCAATAGCGGGTCCCCTCTGAAGTATCTTTAGGATAGCTCTGGGCGAGCTTGCGCATGCGGTAGAGCTACCGACTGATTAGTAAGGAGTCGAAAGGCTCCACTAATCTATCAAACTCCGAATGTATGCGCTGCGTAGACCCCGGGAGTCGACGAGTTTGGGTAAGCCAGACCCGTGAGACTGCAAAGATAGTGACTAAGGTTAAGGTCCCCAAATCCTAATTAAGTGTCTTAAAGGTAGGGCAATTCACAGACAGCTGGGAGGTAGGCTCAGAAGCAGCCATCCTTTAAAAAGTGCGTAATAGCTTACCAGTTGAGATTTGCCTCACTGAAGATATACGGGGCTAAATTAGGTACCGAGACCTTAGAGACTGAATAAGTCTGGTAAGAGGGCGTTTGGCATGGCTAGAAGTACGTCCGAAAGGACGTATGGACCGTGTCATAGGGAAAATCCTGGTATTAGTAACAGCATATATGGGCGAGAATCCCATACACCGAAAGCACAAGGTTTTCTTCGCAACGCTCGTCAGCGGAGAGTTAGTCGATCCTAAGGCTAATGCTAATCACACTTAGCCAAAAGGGAAGCGCGTTAATATTCGTGCACCCAGAATGTAGGAGTGGCGACACAAGGCAAATTTCTGACGCTTGGGGATAGGTCCGCAAGGAAGTGCAAAGGGCTGCAGAGTCTCGTTATGAGGAGAAGCAGCTAAATGAACTATGGACTGAATTCCTGAGCCCGTGAAAAGGGAATCTGCAACGATCATTCTGGTCCGTACCTAGAACCAGTACAGGTGCTGCTGGCTGAAGAGGCCAAGGTGTGGCGGAGTAACCCACGTTAGGGAAATCGGCAAAATAGTGGCGTAAGATACCAATAAGCCATGTCTGCGTATAGCATATGCAGATATCATTGACTAGGAGACGACAACTGTTTATCAAAAACACAACTCACCGCTAAGCGGAAACGCTAAGTACAGTGGGTGACGCCTGCTCACCGCCAGTACGTGAAAGCCCTTTTCAAGGGGAATAAGCGCTGGCAAAGAGCGGGAGTAACTCTGACTCTCTTGAGGTAGCGTAATACCTCGTCACTTAATAGGTGACTTGCATGAAGGGCGTAATGATCGTCTCACTGTCCCAACGTGGGGTCCGGTGAACTTACTACGCGGTGAATATGCCGCGATCTCTCAGTGGGAAAAGAAGTCTCCATGAAGCTTGACTACAGCCTGTAGTTGTTGTTAGATGAGTTATGCATAGCGTAAGTGGGAGCGTCGAGACGTGTGCTTAGGCGCACGTTGAGCGCCAATGTAACACCACTCTTAATTCGTCTTACAGCTAACTAGTGATAGGACACCTGCAGGTGGGTAGTTAGACTGGACGGTTGCTTTCGATAAGGAAACGAAAGTGACCAATGCTCTGCTTAGGTGGTTTGGGAAACCACCGGTAAGCGAAAAGGTAAACGCAGGGCTGACTGTATCCTTAAAAGCGTGGGATGCAGACTGGAAACAGGGGCTTAACGAACTTTGGTACCTCTTTTAATGGGGGTCCAAGCTGTCAAACAAGTTACTCTGGAGGTAACCGATTTGTCGCCAGTGAGCGTCCACAGCGACCTGGCGGTTTGATACATCGATATGGGCTTAGGATATCCTGGCTGTGCACAAGCAGCCAAGGGTTGGACTGCTCGTCCATTAAAATCCTACACGAGCTGAGTTCAGTCCGCCGCGAGGCAGGACGGTATTATCTACTGGGAGTGTTAGTGTCAGAGGGTAAGCTCCCCTCAATACGAGAGGAACAGGGGATCGGCGCCTCTAGTGTACCGGTTGTGAATGCATTGCCGGGTAGCCACGCGCCAAAAGGATAAGTCCTGAAAGCATCTAAGGACGAAGCCAGACCCGAAACTAGACACTCAGGGCGGTCGCAATAGACGACTTTGATAGGACGGGTGCGTAAGCAGTGAGCGCAAGCGAACTGTGAACATACCGTTACTAAAGCCTTAAATTTATGCGGCTTCTTCTCCGATTTTTGTTTTTTAATTCAAGAAAGGCAGGCGAAAGTAACTTCCGTAATTACTAATTGTGTTTTGGGGTATAATCGTCATTTTTTAAGCTAGACCAGCCAAGATAAATTTCGATGCCTACACCGATAAATGCTGCTGCGGTGCTTATAGGGGTCCTGAATATTATTCCAAGAAACAACCAAAATAGAATGAATAATGAAAAAATGTAAAATAATTTTTTGTTTGTTAGATTATTGTCAGAGTCCATTCGTTTGAAAAAGATCCAGAACGCATAGCAAAGTATTACAAATAATATCGTTAGTGGTATCTCAAAAGGGCTAATTTTTGCTATCGATAATGGTATCAATACTGATAAAACTATTAGAAGAATCCCGTACTTTATGTAGCTTTTGGCTGAAATGCCTCTCAATTTTTTAGGAATGACCTTTTCTCCTGTTTTTGCGAGATATAGAAGACCTACGCACAATAAAATGAGTATGATAATAGCGCTTGGTTGCGGAACGTATGTAGATGCTGCAAGTGAAATGGCTATTACGTATATCAGAACAATTATCGGCACAATTACAAGATAATGTTTTCTTTTGAGAAATGGTTTGTTTACCCTTTCTGGCCATACAGTTCTTATTATCAGTATTGTCGCAATCACTGAAATAACAGCATGAAATATCATTATGTATATGGTCCATGTAACGTTCAGTCCAAATGCTCTGAGAAGAAAGGAGTTGCCCACAGAGTTGGGAGATTCCATTGTAAGAACTGCAAACCCCTCTTCGAGTATACCGTAGATTAGGCCCATGACATATATTGTACGCCACCCTAGCTTGTATCTGGCTGCTATATCTGCAACTATCGCAATTTGTAGTCCATAAAATAGCATACCCAACGGGGTGAATACCGTGATGAAGTTCTCTATTTTTGTTGAGCCGGTTAGTATCTCCGCATTGAGAAATGCGACAAATGTAAAAATTATTATTGTCAGCAATACGGACTTTGTTTTGGTTTTCTGCTGTTTTGAACCAAGAGTCATCTGAATCTATTCTTTGCTCAGGTTTATAAATTAGCTAGCGGTGATTGCATAAGCGAACTGTGAGCATACAAACAGCATACAAATGTTTATATATTAAGAAGCAGCAAGGAGAAGTTACACATAATAACAGTAAGATAAGTGATAAAATCACCCAAACACGCAAAGTCGAACACAAAGCAAAGAAAACGGTGGGAAATGTGGGCAGATTTACTGCCGGCTTGATAGTAGGCGGCGCAGGCACATACATGCTGTTAAGGATTTTTGGATCTGATGAAGAAAGGCAGATAATCAAGAGCGACCTAGTAAAAACAGCCAAGAAAAGGCTAAGCGACGCATTGAGAGCATAGGCTTATTTTCGTCGTTTGCATAACTTTTTTGCACATAATCACGTTAAGTGACGAATTATTACAGAAAAGTTTTTATATGAAGGTTGTCACTATTTTATACGGGATTTGGGATCATGGCAACTATAACACTTGTCAGGGAACCTGACAAGATAATTGGGAAAATAAATATTAGAGATGAAAAACAAGATCTGCTGAAAGCAGACATGTTGAAGGTTAAGGATGCCTTTGAGGATCTTAACAACGTGAACGGCGAGAGAAGAGCAGCCGCCATAGGATTATTTGTAGATATACTTACAGACAGATACACACTAACAGGTAAGAGAGATAATCTTACTGCCGACATGGAAAATCTAAAGCACACCACAAACCAGTATTTAGTGGAGGCCGGATTAACCGAGGGAGATTCGCAGTTGGAAGGCAGCGTTAAGTTAATAAGGTCGAGAATAAACACACTAAGAAATTAGGACGGGTCTGTTGATTTTGTCTGCTGATTTGTTTCATTACTTAGCTAGCGCACCGGACAAACGTTATTAGGAAGTTTATAACTATTTTATTTGTAATAAGTATTCGATACGGGTTTATATGGATTTGTCAGCGATCAAGGTAAAGGAACTCATCATAAAAAGAGCATCTGCAGGAATCGGCATTGAAGAGCTGATTGATGCCGTTAAGAAAGCCAATAACGGCAAGGATGTAGTACAGGTATTTGACCCTGATTCAATAGTCAATAGGGTGCATGTCGTTGGGGCATATGCTAATGCGTTGCTTGCTTTTGACAACAAGACAAACAAATCAGACAGCATTGCAATGGAAATGCTTCTGTTTGCCGCAATGACAAACCAAATAGGCAAGGCAGTATCAGCAATTGGTGCCAAAACAAGCTCTGATTTCATACTGTTTTCCAACAATAAGAACGGATTCAGCAAAATTACGGACTTGCTTGATAAGGCAGTGGATTTCAAGCCGAGCATAAGCCACATCAAGAATGTTGCAAGGATTTATGGCTTGGATTTTGATGGCAGAAGCAACAAAGAGTTTGATGCGATGGTATTAGAGAAGATTACAATGTCGAGGTTAAACTCTGACTGATTCGTTTTTGTCCCTTATTTTTACGCCAAGTTCAATTAAGCGTTTCCTTGCCGTCTCATGAGACATAGGGAAGCCTATATTACTAACATTCTTTGCTGCCTTTCTTAAACCGTTTTTGGCGTATTCCCTTTTTAGCAATTCGTCCCTTATCTTTGTTAATTTGGTTTCTTTTTCAGGCAATAGGCCCCATCCAGTATCCCTTATTTGTATACCGATTGATCTTAAGATCATGCACGTAGTTGATGCTGAATAACCATAATGTCGCCCAACCTCTGTTGTTGTACTCCCAGAATTATAGTCTTTGCCCATCGTCTTTAATTTTTTAATCTCTTTTCTCAATAATGAATTAATTTCGGGTTTGCATAGAGACATTGCTACCTTTTTGAGCCGTTCTTCGTCTAATTTACCGTTTCTATTGGCTGCTGCCTTTGCCAAATTTATCACTGATTATCATTTGATTTTGGTAATATAAGAATTTTTTGCTTTGCAGTATTGTCAATAAATAATTGATATTTCAATTAATAGTATGGAAAAACGAAGATTATTTAAACATATCGCCACATAACTATATCGTGGAGCGCATAGTGATAAAATTCGTGGAGAGGCCGGACTTTAAGGACCAGGAGAAGATGCTGAAGTGGTTCTGCGAAGTGTTTGGGCTGTCCAGCGACAATGATTCATTTGACTCGATAGAGGAGCAGATACTGAAGAACTTCACGGAGGCTGCATATGAGGACAAAGGGCTCGCAAGCTCAGAGCTCAAGCTCAACACCGACCTGGCCAGAAGCACGGTGATATACCACTTGAACAGGTTCATAGAGGCCGGACTGCTGGTAAAGCACGGCAGGAAGTACTATCTCAGGGCTTCGGAGATGTACAAGGCCATAGAGGAGATAGAATACGACATAAACAGGGAGATGCGGCGCATGCTTGATACGGCCAGGGAATTCGACAGGCTCATGGAGACGATGATGAAGGGCTCAAAGCCAATACTTGAAGGTGGTACTTATAGCAAAAAACCAGGGAAAAAAGCCAGAAAGCGATGAAGTAGCAGAGGATAAGACAGATTCTGTTTCTGGCGATAACGAAAATAAAGAGGAGGACTACGCTCAGCTCAAGGAGCACATGCTCAGGATTGCGGCTGAATTCGACAATTACAAGAAACGTGTCAGGAAGGAGCTTGACAATGCTGAAAGGAACGGCAAGGCCTCGCTCATAAAGGAGATGCTTCCTATAATAGACGAATTCGAGATCGCGATGCTTGCGATAAACGGCTCGAAGGATGCAAATGTCGCAAAAGGAATTGAAATGTTATATTCAAACTTTGTGGACATGTTGAAAAAGGATGGACTTAGCGAGATAAGGACTGATGATATTTTCGATCCTTACAAGCATGAGATAGTAATGGTGCGCGAGAGCGACAAAAAGGAGGGCACTATACTGGAAGTGGTGAAGAAAGGATACATGTTTGACGACAAAATGCTTCGGCCTGCTTCGGTAATAATAGCAAAAATCAAGGAAAAAAATACTGAAGAAAAAAAGGATGACGCTTAAATTGTGATAATATGAAAATTATTGGAATAGATCTTGGAACCAGCAACAGTGCTGCAGCAGTACTAGAGGGCGGAAAGCCCATCATGATACCAAGCCTTGAGGGAGTATCTCTTTATGGGAAGGCATTCCCGAGCTACGTTGCCTTTACAAAGGACGGGCAGCGGCTTGTAGGGGAACCCGCAAGAAGGCAGGCAGTAGCAAATCCTGAAGGCACGGTAACCGCATTCAAGAGGAAGATGGGAACCGACTACAAATACAAAATATTAGGCAGGGAATATACACCACAGGAACTTTCGGCAGTGCTGCTGCAGAAGATAAAGCACGATGTTGAGGCATATCTCGGGGAGGAAATAAAAAAGGCAGTAATAACAGTACCAGCATACTTCAACGATAACCAAAGGCAAGCAACTAAGGATGCCGGCGAGATTGCAGGGCTTGAGGTACTGAGGCTTGTCAACGAGCCTACCGCAGCCGCTCTTGCATATGGTGTGAACAAGTCAGAGAGGGACATGAAGATACTGGTATACGATTTCGGCGGCGGAACGCTTGACGTAACAATAATGGAATTCGGCAAGGGGGTGTTTGAGGTAAAGTCCACAAGCGGCGATACGCAGCTTGGAGGAACCGACATGGATAACACAATAGTTGATTTCCTTGTCGGCGAGGTCAATAGGCAGTTCGGCATCGATCTGAAGAAAAATGCGCAGGGATTGCAAAGGCTCAGGGAAGGCGGAGAAAAGGCGAAAATAGAATTGTCCACAACGCTTTCGACAGAGATAAACCTGCCATTCCTTGGCGAAGACAAGAACGGCAAGCCAGTAAACTTCTCTTATACATTCAGCAGGGCAAAACTGGAAAGCCTAGTGATGCCACTTATTGAGAAAACAGGCAAGCCAGTAAAGCGGGCGATGCAGGATGCAAAGCTGAACACTTCGGACATAGACAAGATAATACTGATAGGAGGACCAACACGCATGCCTGTCGTCCAGAAATTTATAGAACATCTTCTCGACAAAAGAGTAGAGAGGGGAGTCGATCCCATGGAGGCTGTTGCGCTTGGCGCTGCAGTGCAAGCAGGAGTACTGACAGGAGAGGTGAAGGACCTTGTACTTCTTGACGTTACTCCATTGTCGCTGAGTATAGAGACACTGGGAGGGGTTGCGACAAAGCTTATAGACAGGAACACAACCATACCGATAAAGAAATCCCAGCCGTTCACGACAGCAGAAGACTCGCAGACACAGGTTGACATACACATTGTCCAAGGAGAGCGAACGCTTGCGAAGGACAACGTAGACCTCGGAAGGTTCCAGCTCACCGGAATACCGCCGGCAAGGAGAGGAGTGCCGCAGATAGAAGTGACATTCGACAT
>JBGOTD010000028.1:0-9454 GCA_041476285.1 Candidatus Micrarchaeaceae archaeon | reverse complement strand
TTGAATTTAGTATAAGAATCGTATTAGATTGGTCGAATAAAATACAGGTTGGCTATACTACGGATTCTGTTGTGCAACAAAACTGGCGGAGAAAAGGTGTATATAATGGCATTGTAAAAGCTAGAGATAATTTTTATAGAAAATCAGGGGTTAAATATGAGTTTTTCTTAGTAAACCCAAAGAATAAGATAGAAATTAAGATAAGTAAAAACAAAGGGTATAATCTTGCTTCTTTAGTTATGCTTAAGAAAATGCGTTAAAAACTATAAGAAGGGATTTGAACCAGTTCTAGACGATAAATCTTTATGCGATCGCCGGGATTTGAACCCGGGTTTTTGGCTATCATCTAAACTTTTGATAAAACTTTTTCCAAAAGTTTTAATGGAAGGCCAAAGTCCTACCAGGCTAGACTACAATCGCGTATTTTATAGAATAGGATTGTAAGCGAATTAATATAATAATTAGTGGATGCTGCAATATGCAAGGCCATGGGCTCCCCTTAGCAGAACCCCCTGCTGTCCTGCTTACTTTGCCTTGGATGATGCTATTATTATTGCCGCAGCCCCAAGCTTCGTGCCCCTCCTTTTCGCCTCGCCCATTGCCTTCACCGTGTATTCTGTTATCCTTTCCGCCAGCACTGCCTTCAGGGCCGCGCTTGCCTCGCCGCTGCTTTCCGTCGTCCTTCCTGCCAATTCTAGCACCTCATTCCAGTCACTCCTGTCCAGAACCTCCATGGCCTTTGCCCTTATCCGTTTCGCAGCTCTCTGTTTCTCTACTATCTCCTCTATCCATTGTATTCTCCCCACTCCCAATCCCCCTTATTTACTATTTTGAATTTCCTTATATTTATAGTTTACTAGAACCAGAATTACAACAAAAACGGGAAATAATGAAGATGGTGCTATTTCTTCTTCACCAGGATCTTGTTCAGTTCGCTCCCATCCACATTCAGCCTGTACTTTGTCATTACGCTATTGCGAAGGTCGTCTGTCTTGATATCTTTGCTTGATTTCTTTACGCCCTCGACTATTGCCTTTAGTTCCTTACCTTTTATTCTTAGCAACGAGAATTTGGACAGCAGCGACTCTATGCTGCTGTTGTCCTTTGATGCGAGCTTTAATGTCTCTTCCACTGCCTGTTTTGTTATCTTTTCAGTTGCATAGAACTTGAATATGTCTATCATAGTCTCGTCTTTTATGATATCCACGTTTACCCCGTTTCTCCTAAGCTCGGTGAGCTTCTGTATCAGCACGTTTGCTACGAATTCCGGGTCTGCTTTGCTCCTCTCTGTGATTATCTTGAATAACTGCAACCTCGGCGAAAGAATGAGTTGCTCTGCAAGAACATCATTCTTTATCAGGGATTTGATGTATTTTCTCTCGCTCTCCACATTCGGCGCATTGTTGACTGCGCTTTTCTTCATTTCGTCGGTGACAAGGATGGGCTTCACGTCGGTTTCAGGATACATTCTGGATCCGCTTGGAAGTGGTCTCATGAACTTTGATGTATAAAAGTCGTTGTCATACGCCATCCTGGTCTCTTTTGGTACGCCTACCAATGCATATTTTGCCCTCCATATCGCAAGCTCAGCTGCCCTTTGCGCCTCCTCTGTCTTTCCTGCTATTATTATGAATGAGCCGCTTTCAGATATCTTGAGGAGTTTCCTCAGTGCATCAATCTCGTCCTTTTTGAACTTGTACTTTGTTATGTCCTCATCGCTGTGTATTATGCCGTGCACTCCTGCCATCTTTGCATAGTCGCTTATTTCGGTGCCCAGTCTTCTATTTGGATTTATCTCAAATCCTAGCGATCCTGCAAATCCTGTCAGAGCAATTGCGAATACTGCACCAGTGTTTACGTGCGGTTTTATGACCTCAACATATGTATTTTTGAACAGGTTGGTTGCATTTACTGCGTTGCCCACCTTTGCATCAGCCTTTAGAAGTTTGTTCTTGATTGTTATAAGGTTCTGCTGTCTCATTATCTCGTTATCAAGGAACTTGTCTATGAGCCCGAGTTCCTGCACTCCCTTTATCTCGACTCTTGCACCGTCCTTTATTGAGAGGTTGACATCCTGCCTTATGGAGCCGATCCCCCTTTGCACCATTCCCGTAAGCCTCAATAGGGTCCCTATGTAAAGCGCAACATCCTTTGCCGTTTTGGAGTCTGGTATGTTTGGATCTGTATCAATCTCGAGCAATGGCACCCCTAGCCTGTCTGTGTTGTAAGTTACAGATGAACTTGAGCTGGATACTATGCCGCTTGACTCCTCCTCAAGAAACATGGAAGGTATCTTTACCTTCAATCCATTCACGTTTATACTGCCATTAAGTGCCACTATTATTGTTCTTTGGAAGGCACTGGGATCGCTTCCGTCAACTACGCCCTTCCTCATCGGTTGTAGCTCATCAACTAAATTCATATTCATTGCTGCTGCAACGGAGAGTGCCACATCCAATGCCTCCTCATTAAGAGGGTGTGGTGGTTCCTCATCGATATCTACAAGGCAGGTGTTCTCGTCAAACGTATTGTAGGTGAAGCTCCTGTTTCTTCCCTCCTCAAATTCCGCAGACTTGTCAATAGATCCAAGCTCCCCGGCTACCGCCCTCTGGAACCTTACAATGCTGTTAAGCGGCCTTGTGGACCTGTCAACAAGCGTAGTTACGCATGAGCAGAACAGCTTGCTGTCTGTTGCCAGCCTTTGGTGTATTTCAAGACCGCACATGAATCCTAGCTTCTTGTAGTTGTAATCCTCCTTTGCAGCTTTCTTTGCAGGTTTAGGTGCATTGTCCATCGTCATACCTCAAGCTAAGAACTCCCCGATTCTGCTCCTCTTTTTGATCTCTCCCCTCATATTTTTGTTGAGTATCTTCTTTGCCTCGTCAACATCATAGTTGGCAAGCAGCCATCCTAGTTTTATATATGCTGTCTCTGGCAGCATGTCCTCGCAATACACTACGCCAAGCCTGCTTGTCAGCCTCAGGTTCCTGTATACGTTCTTGTTCACCCTGCCGTAAAGGCACTGGGATGTCATTCCCACTATAACACCCTTATTTATCGCCTTTTTGATCTGGTCAAGCCACAGGAAGCCGCTATGTTCAGTTGATGTAGGAACATGGCCGAGACCCGTGCCCTCTATTATGATGCCTTTGTATCCTTTCTTTACGTAGAAGTCAATGATTTCTGGATCGGAATTCGGATAACTTTTCACCAGGGCCACTTTGCCCTCAAAGTTTATCTGCGCATTCATCTTGTCATCCATCTCCTGGATTATCTTGTTGTAATGGTTCGTGTATATTATGTTGAGCTGCCTGTCCACTATCGCTATAGGTCTGTCATTTATCGGTCTGAATGCGTCTCTTCTTGAAGTGTGCATCTTTCTGGCTCTTGTTCCCCTTATCAAAGAGCATCTGCTGTCATCGCTCGCCAGATGCATGCATATGCCAACTTCAGCAACGTCTGATTTTGCAGCAAGCTGCACTGCGCATGTCAGGTTCATAAAGGCGTCGCTTGAACCTCTGTCGCTGCTCCTTTGCGCCCCTGTTATTATGACAGGTGCATTCAGGTCGTGCAGCATGAAGGAAAGCGCGGCAGCAGTGTAATGCATCGTATCGGTGCCCATTGTTATAACAACGCCCCTAGAACCGCCATTTAGTGCCCTTTCGACCTCCTTTGCAATCCTTTGCCATTCCAGATAAGACATGTCCTCGCTGGCTATGCTCAAAATATGTCTTACCTCTATATTTGCTATCTCTGACAGTTCTGGCACTTCGTACAGTAGCTCTGCCGGCTCTATGAGCATGTGGACCCCTCCTGTTTTGTAGTCTATTTTGCTGCCTATTGTCCCTCCTGTATAAATCAATGTCACTTTGGGAAGGCCCCTCTTTGTGGTTACCTCCTTTCTCGGGAATTTTATGCCTTTTGTACCGACTCCCAATCTCTTGATCTTCGAATCCTTTGAATATGCGACACCGATGTTGTATCCGTTTTCAAGCTTTATGACTATTACGTTTGGATCTCCTGCCTCTGTGCTTGGCATTAGCTCTCCATCAGTGGAAAAGTCATGGGATTCGAAGCGAATAGCGTCTCCAGTGCTTATTTTTTTATCCTTGAATATCTTGAGCAATTTTTCAGAATACAATTACACACCAGTCATGCATACAATACATTTGCCGAAGCCGCCTTTATAAGCATATTATGTACCGCACCAACCTGCACATCCATATGGGAATTCCTCACCGCAACAACCTGCTTATATGCGGGATTTCTACCATTTAAAGATTTCCCATTGGATTCCGTTATTATAACATCAAGTTTTTTGCCTATAAATCTATCGTTTATTTCATGCTGCACAGACCTTACCACCCTTGACAGCCTGTTGCTCCTCAGGTTTATAATTCCGCTTTCATGCTGCCTCATTTTTGATGCAGGGGTGTGGGGCCTTGCGCCGAATCTGGAGATGTTTGTTACATCAGGCTTTGTTCTTTTTATGAAATCAAGGGTCTCTTCAAAGTTTGAATCGGTTTCCGTTGGGAATCCAACTATTATGTCCGTCTCTATCGTTATACCTGGAATTCTTGCTCTGAGTTCGCTTACATAATGGTCGAATTCCTCTATGGTGTAGTGCCTTTTCATGTCCCTAAGAACCTGATTGCTTCCGGACTGGACAGGTATATGGACGAAGTTGTAGAATCTTTCAGACCGTAGTGCATTTGCAAATCCATCAAAATATTTATGCAGATGCTCAGGATTTAGCATCCCTATGCGCACCATGAAGTCGCCTTCGATGCCGTCTATTCTTTTCATGAGCTTCGCTATGTTAGTGCCTTTGTCCATCCCATATGCACCCATGTCCTGAGAGGTAAGCTGTATCTCCTTTGCACCGTTGCGCACGCTGTATTCTATGCCTTTCAGTATAAGCTCCTCGGAGAAACTGTTCAACGGGCCCCTTGCAAACTTTGTCTCGCAGAAGGAGCAGCTGCTCAGGCATCCATCATTTACAGGTATCTTTGCTATGATACTGTTGACAGGATCAAGAAGTGCAAGCCTGTCGATTTTTTTATAGTTGTTTAGGACAGTGCGCTTGCCAACTCTGGCATCCTGTGCGACTGAGCCTATCATTTCCATGTTCGGTGCAGTTACCACGCTTGCACTAGGTGCATATTTCTCTATAAGGTCCTGGTTTGCACCTGCCATGCAGCCTGTGACTATAAGCCGCTTCCCAGCCTTCTCTAGATTGTTCAATTTGTACAGTATTTTCTGTGACGTGGCCTTCTTCACAGTGCATGTATTGACTATTACAACGTCTGCAGAATCCTCACTATCTGCAAGTCCGATGCCGTCGCTCTTCAGCACTGATGAGATTATGTCGCTGTCCGCCTGGTTAAGCGTGCATCCGTAAGTCTTTATATATGCCTTCATTAGAATACCTAAAATAGTGATACTTAATTTATAATAAACTTCATAGGAAAGGTTTTTAATCTCTCAATATAAATATCCTAAAGTTAGAAGGTGCAATTATGACATTTTTATGCGAAAGGTGCAAGCGCGAGATTTACAAGAATGAGGTATGCAGCTACTGCAACAAGAAAATCTGCAATAATTGCATCAAAAGTTCTCAAAGAATCCAAAAGGTAACAAGAATTGTGATATGCAAGGACTGCTGGAGCAACACGAAGAAAAGGAATGCATTCAGGAACAGGAGAGTTGAACTAAAGCGCGTAGAGACGGTGCAGGAAGAACGGTAGCTTGTGGGACTTTTTATGCTGGACATTAAATCCAGGGAGCAGGAAATACTCAGATACTGGGAAGAGCACTCTGTAGACAACAGGGTGCGTCAGCAGAACATAAAAGGAAAGAAATTCTATTTTCTTGATGGCCCTCCATACGTGACAGGAGAGCTGGGAGCGCATCATATATGGGTTGAAACCATAAAGGACCTGGTCTTAAGATACAAAAGGTACAGAGGTTTCAATGTCCATTACAGAGCAGGATTCGACGTACACGGGCTTCCGATAGAGGTAAAGGTAGAGAAGCTGCTTAATGTGACATCAAAGCAGGACATCGAGAAAAGGATCGGCGTCGAAGAATTCATAATGGCCTGCAAGGACTATGCAAAGGAGCAGTCAAAGGGTGCAATTGCAACATATCTAAGATTCGGATCCTCGCTTGATTTCAGTACAGTCTACATGCCGTATGAAAACTACTACATGAGCAAGGGCTGGCAGATATTCAAGCAGATAAACGCTAAAAAATTGCTATACAAGGGCATGTCGCCGCTCGCATACTGCCCTAGATGTGAAACGGTACTTTCTGCACAGGGCCCCGAGGTTGAATATGCGGATGAGACCGATTCATCGATATACGTAAGGTTCAAGGTCGACAACCAAAGAAGCAAGAAGGCAAAGATAAGGCTTAGGGATGACACCTATTTGATTGTCTGGACAACAACCCCGTGGACATTGCCATCAAACATCGCAATAGCTGTCAATCCAAAAGAGATTTACGTTGTAATAGGGACAGGAAATGAGCATTACATAGTAGCAAAGGAGAGGCTTGACGACTTTGCAAAGGCAGTCGACACAAATGCAGTGGTAAGGGCGGAATTCTACGGCAGCGAGCTCAAAGGCGTCTGCTTCACAAGCCCTCTTGAAAAAGAGGTGCCAATGCAGAAGCAGCTTGCAGAACACCACAAAGTGATACTAAGCGAAAGCTTTGTGAACGTCAAGGAAGGGACAGGATTACTTCATGTTGCACCAGGGCATGGACCTGAGGACTATAAACTAGGCAAGGAGAATGGCATGCCTGCATTTTCACCAATAGACCAGCATGCGCGCTATAATGAGGATGCCGGAATATTCAAGGGCATGAATGTGCCTGATGAGGCAAACATGGCCGTGCTAGACGCACTGAAGAAAAGTGACGATCTTCTATTCAAGAGCACAATAAGGCACAGTTATCCGCACTGCTGGCGATGCCACACCAAGCTGATATACAGGGCCACGGAACAGTGGTTCGTAAATGTACAGAAGATAAAGAAAAAGATGCTGAAGGCTAACAGCAAGATAATATGGCATCCTAGCCAGGCGATAGAATGGTTTGCAGATGCTGTGAACAGTTCGCCTGACTGGTGTGTTTCAAGGCAAAGGTACTGGGGAACGCCGCTTCCGATCTGGATCTGCGAATCATGCAAGGAAATAGAGGTCATTGGATCCTCAAAGGAACTGAAGGAAAGGGCAAACCTAAAGGAGGAACTATTCGATCTTCATAGGCCATACGTTGACAAGGTTAAATTCAACTGCAAGAAGTGCAACTCAACAATGCACAGGACACCTGACATATTTGATGTATGGTACGATTCAGGAATATCGCATACTGCAAGCCTAACGGATGAAGAGTTCAAGAGGCTTTTCCCTGCAGATTGGATTACGGAAAGCAGGGACCAGATACGAGGATGGTTTACAATGCTGCTCAGGACAAGCATAGCAGTGTATGGGAAGACATCGTTCAAGAGGGTCAACATAGGCGGCATGATAAAGGACGAGCTTGGACAGGAGATGCACAGGCACCTTGGAAATACAATATCTGGCAACGAACTGATAGATGTAGTCTCTGCTGATGGCTTCAGGCTATGGTGCTCCAGCCATCCGAGGTGGCTGGAACTTAAACTGAAGAAAGAGGAGCTTACAGAGGCAGACAGTAACATAATGACGCTTTACAACATAGCTGAACTGGTAAAGGAGTTTGCACTGCTTTCAAACAACAACATTAAAAAATTGAGGAAGCCGTCATCCAAAAACCTTGAGAATGAGGAGCAGTGGATACTTTCAAGGCTGAATTCTCTGATAGAGTCAACAACCGCAAACATTGACAATTACTATGTTGATGTTGCCGTAAAGGAGATAAAGGAGTTCATACTTGAGGATTTCAGCAGATTCTACCTGAAGTTTGCAAAACAGAGGGCGGAAACCGCAAGCAAGTCACGGCTCAGAAAACTGTCAATCATAACTGCATATGTGCTTCACCAAACGCTATTGCTTGCATCAGTAATAATGCCATTTACCTGCGAATACATATATCAGGACCTATTTGGCACAGACAAAAGCAGCATATTCATGAACAAATGGCCGAAACCGGTAAAGAAGCTGGTTTACAGCGGACTTGAGGACGACTTCAAGATATTAAAAGAGACATCAAAGGCAATTCTATACCTCAGGGAGCAAAGGAATGCAAAGTTAAGGTGGCCGATAAAGGAATCAATGATAGAAACCAATGATGAGTCCGTAATAGCCTCATTGGAAAGGATGAGCAACCTGCTTGGCATGTATACTAATTCGAAATCAATAAGGGTAATCAAAGGAAAGGCATCCGTAAAAGAGATAAAACCGATATTCCAAAAGCTAGGTCCTGAATTCAAGCAGCATGCCCAGGCAATAGCGGATGAACTTAAAAAACAGGATGCAAACGAGGTGGAGAGTTCTGTAGAAAGCCACGGCTATTACAGAATGCACACAAAAGAAGGTGTATTCGATATTAAACCGGAACAATTCACAGTCATAGAAAAGGCGGCATCGGAGAAGGGTACATCAATAAGATGCGGAGGTGTAGAACTTTATGTTGACATAAATTCAGAAACATCAGAGGAATTGAAGGAGGAGCTAATGACAAGGGAACTGATAAGAAGGATGCAGATGATGAGGAAGGAGATGAAGCTCACAAGACTGGACCTGATAAACGTATATGCGAACGTTGATGAAGAGACACGGAAACTGATCCAGAATAACAAGGACCAGATAAGGCAGATAGTCAGGGCAAAGGCACTATTTGTAAATAAGGAGATGCCTGAAGGGACCCATAAGAAACAATGGAACATACTTGGAGACAGTATAGAGCTTGGAATAACCAAGGCGTAAAGTTATCTAATCCTTCTGGCAATATCTATTATGGCGACCCAGGAGAACGAATCATACAGCGGAGACAGCTCCTACAAATTTGTCGATAATCTAATAAAAAGCAACGATTCGGAGCTGCTGATAGTCTCCCCTTACATAAGCGACTATTACACGAAAATGCTTGTAAGGAATGCGGAAAGGAAACCGACTCGCATAATAACCTCTGAAAGCTCGTTAAGCTACAAAGACGCGTCAATAAACAGATACGTAATAAAAGGCATAGGAGGTTACATAAAAGCAATTGCCTTCGTTCTGCTTCTTGATGTTATATCGGTGTTTCTCGCATTTAATTACACTACAGTGATAATTACCGCAATGGTGCTTGCATTGATAATGCTGGCATACAGAAAATACACAAAAATGAGCACAAACATAAAAGTAAAGGTGGCAAAAGGCAAGTTCGTGCATGAAAAACTGTACATAGGAAGCGACAGGGCAATAGTGGGCAGTGCAAACCTCACTTATAATGGCATGCACAGGAATGTGGAGCACATAGATGTGAT
>JBGOTD010000027.1:0-9466 GCA_041476285.1 Candidatus Micrarchaeaceae archaeon | reverse complement strand
TCTAACCTTATTGCGTTACATTTTGCCATTTTTGCAAGCCTTTCAAGTGTCTTCATTGTGTCAGAGAAATAACCTTTGCCTCTTTCCTCTTTTTCTATACCTACAAATTCTATTACCAGCGTCTTAGCTTTTTCAAAATCCGCTACTGATGGTCTTTCAGGAAAATTTAAAATTATATCCCTCTTCGGTATCTTCTCTTCTTTATAAATAACATAATTGACATAACCTATTGAACCCATTATACCGCGATTATAAAGACCAGGTTCAACTGTTGTGTCTTCTCTAACAGGATCACCTAAAATTACTTTTTTCTTTGTAGCTTCTGGAAAATGTCTGACAATAGCTACTTTTTTCTTAATTCTATTCGCCATAATATCAA
Organism: Candidatus Micrarchaeaceae archaeon; assembly: GCA_041476285.1. Classification (GTDB taxonomy): domain Archaea; phylum Micrarchaeota; class Micrarchaeia; order Micrarchaeales; family Micrarchaeaceae; genus UBA12276. Next base: position 9,087 of record JBGOTD010000027.1, on the reverse strand, counting down.
CCATATTTGTTGTCGATCTGACGTCAATAAATTTCCGGGCCTTAGCCGGGAATTCCGTTTTGGTTTATAGAAAATGTCGGACCCGGTCTAGAGGATCCACAGTCCTCCGTGCAGCCGTTACACCACTAAGGCCATGTAGTAATATATACTACCAACTATTTTTAAGCCCTTTGTAGCTCTCTATTTTATCTCGTAGTACATTTCCATCAGGTTCGGCTTCTTTCCATCAAAATTAGCAGTGATTAATTCATCGAGCAGGCTTGACCTGCTTCTTATTTCATCAATTACCGCCTCTTCGCTTATCAGGTTCTGCTTTGCATAATTTCTGACCACTTTTGATGAGAGTATGTCGCTTACGTTCAATTTGCCGTCCTTGAGTATGCGGATGTTTTCATATCTTTTTGGAATGAACTCCCATTCCTTTGCTCTTATCTCTCCCCTGTCTAGCCATTTGTATTCCGTTATTGATATGATTTTGTATTTTCCGTTCTCTTTGCCTAAAATCACAGATATGTCCAGCATTTGCATGTTGCTCGGCTTCACTTTAAACAGATTTGATTGAAGCAATTTTACGGTCTGCTTTCCGATTAGGTTGTTCCCAATCGATGCTGTAAATGAAATTCCCTCCTTTGATAAGGAGAATATCGTATCAAGATTGCCCTTTTCCACATTCCTTATTATTAATCTGTCCGGCATCTGCTTTTGGATGAATTTCATGTTATCTGCGAAGCTTGCACCTTTTGGCTGTATGAGGCTAAGGAAGTTTATCCTCTTGTCAAAGACAGGGCTTCCAGCATTAGTCTCTATTACCGTTTTATACGGCGGCACAAAGTTGCTTAAGGATTCGATAAAACTGTCCGCATCTGCATCGTTTTCTGCAGAAACCAGCACATTGTAATCCGATTCTATCGCGATCCAGAGATATGCCAGGACCATTTTATTCGTATATGTTGCTAGATCTGCCAAATGCTTTGCAGAATTTTCTTTTGTTGATGTTGTCCTTGCTACAAGCTCTGCTATGCTCTGCTTGCCCTTGAACTTTCCGATTACCTTTGATAAAGAATTAGGAAGCTTCATTACATCATGTTTACACTGTATTATCATTATTTACTTCAATAAAAATATATATATCTTTGTAATTGGCGTATTTTTGCTTATTTTGCCTTAATTTTTGTCTTAACTAAACGTTTTTAAAGCTTTATTTCTAATACTAGATTATGGCTAAGAAGGAAAGGGACAAAGACGCGGTTTGGGCACTCAGAAAGGTACTAAGCAGACCAAACTACGCCGTAATGGCATTACTACTTCAGAAATCACCGCGAACCACAAGGGAGCTTTATGCGGTGCTTGAAAAGAAATTTACCAGAAAAACGCTCATAATCACGCTGCGCGAGCTGTCGCTTGACCTTAATGTTATACAACCAACCCATATACGCACCGAAAAGGGCTATGGGCTTGGCTACAGGCTTAATCCTAAAGTAAAAGACATAACAAAGAGCGTACAGAAGTTTTCCAAAACTATAGAAAACATTAGGCGGATATAACTAGTCTTTCAGGCCTACCTTTTTCTGGAGCTTGAACATCTCTATCACTTCAGCTGTTGTTGTTGCCTCCTCCGCACTTTTGTCCGCTCTTATCGCATGATCTCCAACCAGCCTCGGGAATCTTAAGGCATATCCGGTCTCTATTCCAGATTCCTGCTTTGCCTTACCGCATGTGTGCATAGGCGACTTGGTTATCTCATCCGCATTTATTGTAACTACATACTTTGGATCTGTCCAGAAATCCGGTTCTATTACCGAATCCACTCTGGCTGGCCTGTTCTTTACCTTTATCTTGTTAAGTTTTTCCTTGAGCTCGGTCATTTGCGCCTCTGTGAATCCCGTACCTATCCTGGATATCGTCTCGAACATATCCCTTTTTTTGTTGTATGCGGCACAGAGTAGGCCTCCAAACTTGAATTCCGCCCTGCTTCCCCTTCCCAGGAAATAACCCACCACAACAAGATCAAGTGTATCTGTAAGTTCGCCCTTGTAGCTTCTCTTAAGCTTTATCCATGAAAACTTTCTTGACCCGGCCATATATGGAGCCTTGAGGTCCTTTGCTATAACGCCCTCGAGTCCGTTCTCTATCGAGTTCTCGAAGAATCCCTCAAGTTCCTTGGGTGATTTCGTAACGATCTTTACTGTAGGAGTTATCTGCTTTCCCTTGCCAAATATTTCCTCTATTTTTTCCCTTCTTTTTTCGTATGGCTCGCTCAGCCAGTCCCTGTCCTTTATGTAGAGTATGTCAAATGCAAACAGATGCAGAGGCAGTTCCTCCACCTTTTTGGCTATGTCGTGCTTCCTCCTGCGCTGTATGGTTTCCTGGAACGGCAGGTACTCTGATGTTGCCTCATTAAATGCCAGTGCCTCCCCTTCGAATATTATCCTATCGGTTTTTACCTCATCATTTACGGCTTTGGCTATATCAGGAAACATCGCTGTCGTGTTTTCCAACCTTCTTGAGAATAGCCTGACCTTGCTGCCGTCCTTATGTACCTGAACCCTGAAACCATCATACTTCTGCTCAACCGCCACTATGCCATTCATTCGTTCAAGTATCTCTTCAGCAGTTGTGAGCCTTTCCGCAAGTGCGGGCCTTATCGGTTTGAAAAGAGTTACCTTGAAGTTCTCTATTGCCTTTGGTCCTTTTGATGCCAATTCGCTGGCTACAAGCCCCAGGTCGCTGCATATGTTATATGCCCTTTCAAGATTTTTCTTGAATCCCCTGTCGCCTGTGCCGAGCACTGATAGCGCCTCCATTATCGTGGAGTCACCTACGCCCATCCTGAGTTGTCCAAGAGGATACCTTACTATGTATTTTGCTTCGGCAGGAGTAGCTGCACCTATCATATCAGCAAGCATGTTTATCTTTTTGTCCTTGCTGCCCGCTCCGCTGGTGCCTGCTATCTTCAGCATGTTTTTGTATATCTCACTTATTGAGTAGTGCTTGCTGCGTATGCTCTTCAGTCTTGTTGCTGCCTTCATATTCTGGACTGCAAGTCCGAGATCCCCAGTCTTCTTGTATTCCTTGTCTATCTGCTCCTTTTTGTAGCCCGTAGCTATCGCTGCTGCCTCTTCTACAAGCATGTCAGCTATCCCTAACTCCAAGCCCTCAAATGGAGGAAGCAGTATGCCCTGTGTTATGTATACAGTAGCAGTAATCTCGCCAGCGTCCAGCTTCTTGAACAGCTGGCTGAGTATCTCTACCATTTCCAGCCTTGAGGATATAGACTCAAGTTTATCATAGTATTCTGCGAGCTCCTTGAACAGCATGAAAGTAACCCTGATTAATATTATAGGAACTAAGGTTTATGGGCATTGCGCTAAAGAGCTTTTTATCCAGAAGCAATTCTGGTTTAGGGTGCACCTGTTGGCACCAGAGTCCGAGTTGTTAAATGCACCCTGTGATGTATACAGACAGGAGATACCCGTAGTTGCCGATACAAAGTTGTTGTTTAGGAATATGTTAGCAACCGAATCATTGACCACAAGTCCGGTGTATGTGTTATTTGATGCGGTATTATTCTTGACCGTAAGCGCAGTAACATTTGACAGGAAATATGCAGTATTTGCACGTGACACGTAATTGTTCTGCAATGTCCCTCCGCCTATGTTTGAGAGAGATATGCCAAAATAGGATGCTGTTACATTGTTCTCCTTCACATTAGCCCCAAATCTTGAATTTGAGACCTGTATTGCGGTGCCATGTGCAGAATTTTCCAATATCGTGTTGTTGAATACAGTTATCGATGAGTTGCTGGCGATTATCGTATCCGTGAATCCCTTTAAGAAGCAGTTCTCTATGTTTGAACCCTGGGAGTTTATGAAGCTTGCAAATGTTCCCCCATTTGTGGCTATTACGGTGTGGCCGTTGCAGTTTATTGTTGTGGTGTTCGCGAAGGAGCTGAAGCAGATCGAACCGGAAGGATATTTGTAGTCCTGTGTGAGTGTGAAGAGGCTTGGCTGGGTTGCGACAGAGCACTCTATTGTCGGGGCTGTCGGTGTTATGGCTGCAAGCCAGCGGCATTTAGATTCTGTTGTGCCGTAGTTTACACCACCATTTTCGGAATTCAGCGCGCCATTACCAACACACATGTAGTCAAAATTTGTGTTTAGCTGCATTGTGTTGTTCATTATAGTGTTATTTATTGAATTTCCAGTAAGCTGCATGCCGACATTATTGCGGGAGCCGCTGTTGTTTGTTATTGTGTTGTTTTGTGAATTGTTGATCAGTATTCCGACATTGTGTGATTGACCGTAGTTTATGATGTTCCTGAACAGTCTGCTTGCATAGGTATGATAAAGCATTATGCTTGCGTTTGTTGTGTCATTTATTGTGCTGTTAGATATTGAACCGTTGACAACTCCGTTAAGGGTTATTCCATAATTGGAGTTTTGCACATTCACCTTGTTGATTAGAATTGCTGATGAACCAGACACGTTTACTGCAGCTGGGAAATTGACAAAATTACATTGGTTTACCGTTACATTCCTGGAATTCGATATAAGCAATCCTAGTCCTATCGATGAGGAGCCCGAGGATATTATATGATTTGCGCAGTTCAGGCTGACATCGTTTGACTTTATCTGAAGGCATTTGTTCTGTGCATTGACTATGCTTGAAGTAAGGATATAATTGCCTGGGGCGTTTATCGTGCTGCAGTTTGTAAGAGGAACATAAGGAAGTGAAGGGCTGATGAAGTGCTTGCATGTTGCCCATACCGCATTTGTATAGTTGCAGTTTACGGAAAGCATCAGGTTGTACGAGGCATTGGCGGAATCTGCAGTTGCAAATACGTCAATCTTGGAGCTGTTCGACACTATTCCCTTGTTGAAGCTGTTGGAGAAAGAACCGCTCTGCAGGTAAAGTCCGTATGTATTGTGCAGCAGGTTTATGTTCTGGAAGACATTTGAGAAGGAACTTGAGAGAGATATCCCGTAAGTATCGGCAGTCGCGATTATATTGGAGAATGTGGTGAGACTCGAATTAATTACATCTATTCCGTAATTCTGGTTCCGGAGGGTTATGTTGGATACGTGTGAGATAGAGGTATTTGACAGCAGTATGCCAATAGCTGCGCTGTTTATTTTGCAGTTCTCTATTGTGATATTCTGTTTGTCCAAAGCGCTTATCGCTATGGTGGAGTTGTTTATGCTGAATCCCCTGCAGTTCAACAGGACATTCTTCGACGCCACCCTTATACATGGGGTGAGCAACGAAAGTATATTTGAGATGTTGACGAAATTCTGCATGCTGATGTTTGACATCAACACATAGGTGCCTGGCTGCACTATTGAGCCGCATGATACCACAGAACTTTGGAGCGTTAGTTTTGATATGTTTGTAGGGATGTTTATTCCCCTGCACTCTACGAAACCGCAGCCTGTGCTGTTGTAGCATATGTTCGAATATGCTTTGCTGCTCGTTACAAAGCCGTTTGGAACACTGCAGCGGAATGAATACTGTGTTCCATTCAGGAAGTTCCTGGCGAATGTTATGTTTGAGGTGTTGACGTTTATGCCGAAGTATTGGTTGTATTGGATTATGTTGTTGCTTACGTTTATTCCTGAGGTGCCATTTGTAAGGAATATCGATCCTTGCGCACTTGATGCCCTGGAAAGATAGTTGTTCATTACCGTGCTGTTGTGCGTATTATTAAGGTACAGATTGGCCACGTAATTTATCGAAAGGTTGTCATTAACGACGTTTATGTTATTTGATGATTCCACGAAGATACCATAGGAGAAGTTCCTGACATTGCATCCCGATACGGTGATGTTTGTCTTGTTGATTATTGATATGCCATATGTGAATGGGGGCACAACAACGAACGGTCCAGATCCGCTTACCTTGTTTCCATTGCATGCTATGTTCACGTTGCTGCTGGATACATTTATGCAAGCACCGCCTCCGATCGCGGTTTTAATGTTTGATGACACAAAGTAGTAACCGGGCCTTGCGATTACCCTGCAATTGCTTATTTGGCTTACGCTTGATTGTATTGTCGTTGATGACGTGGTTGTTGATGCCTTTATCAGATATCCTTTGAAGAATATGAAGGCGACGCCGATTATAGCTATTACCACTATCGCGAGCACAAGAGGTATGATTGGTATTGTCCTTTGGGTTTTTAGTATTTGCTCGGGTGTTGGAGGTATCTGGCTTTTCCATTGCATTGGATTTCCAACCCCAGGTTCGCTTGCTGGTGCTGCAGGCTGATTATTTTGGATAGGCGGCGGGCCCTGGTCGTACATTAAAACTCACTCTTGTATATATAAATGTTGAATTATTAAAAACCTTTTATTATGCCTCAACTTACTTTGCATGGATAATGATTTATTAATATGTTAATAAAGTTCTTAATATGCCTCGGTAACTCAGTGGCAGAGTGACTGCTTCGTAAGCAGTAAGTCGGGGGTTCAAATCCCTCCCGGGGCTTCAAGAAAATTCGGCGTCATTTCGACGATAAATTAAATATCTGAAAGCGACATGCTATGATGAATGATTAGATGGAACAAAATATTGAGATAGATTACCTACTTAAGGAGTATAATAAAGAAAACATATTAAAAATAAAGAAGTTTATTTTTAAAGGAGTAGAAAATAAAGATGTTTATAACATTACTGCTCCTCTTAAAATAAATGATGGTGAAGAACATATTGCAGGAAGGGTTGAATCAAGAGAAAGTGAAACTAATTCTAAGATAATGTTTTTTCTCAAGGAAAATGAAGATGAAAATAGCAAAACTTATGTTGTCGATAAAAAAGCTCAAATTCTGGACTTGCAAGACCCTTTCTTTTGCATAATTAATAACGAACTTGTTTTAGGCGGAGTTGAAATATCCTCTGAGGAAGGCGGGCTTAACTATAGAACTGGTTTTTACAAAGGTGTAGATGTATTTAGTCTGAAAAGGTTCGCTCAGGGGCCCAACGGAATGAAGGATATAAGACTTATTGCTCTTGAGGATAAAGTATGCATATTTACAAGGCCTCAGGGGGTAATAGGTGGAAGAGGAAGAATAGGATTTATAACTATAAATTCGATCGAATATCTTCCTGAATTAAAAGATGAACAGTATTTTTCTGCAACGTTGTTAAACCATAGGGTTAGCGATGAGGTATGGCTAGGGGCTAATCAGGTTTTATTGCTAAAAAATGGCAACCTTGGGATTTTGGGCCATATAGCCAATTTCTCTGACAGATTAAAAAAGAACTATTATCCGATTGTCTTTCAATTCAATATTGAAACAAAAGAAGTTTCGAAGATGAAAATAATTGTAAGGGCTCAGGATCTTCCAGAAAGAAATTCAAAGAGCAAAGAACTTGTAAATGTTCTTTATCCAGGGGGATTGGTAAGGCTTAGCAACGGAGAGGCAAGACTTTATGTAGGTGCAAGAGATGCAGAATCCTATGAAATTACTATTAAGGATCCATTTTTGGAATACGAATTAACTTAGCTCTAGCATTTGTTGGTCGATCAAGTTTTGCCTATACTTTAGGAGCCCGATTTCCATGACAAAATATGTATAATCGGGCTGTATTTATTAGGAGTGGTGAATACCATGCCAACAAATCGAGTGCGTGGTACTCCAGCTAATACTGCCCTCCTGGGGCTTAGAACCCTCTGACGTAGAACTAAAGAAGAAGACGCTAAAGAAGCTTTTAAGATATTCTTAACGTACCTATATTATGAAGAAAGATGATTTATCGATCTACTATTTCAAAAAAGACAAGTATAGGCGAGCAAGAGGAGGTAAAACTAAACTTATTGATGTGTATTGTGCTTCTTGCAATACTTTACTATTAGTATATCAAAAAGATCTTCCCAGAGGCGCTTTAAAGCGTTGCTACCTGGATCGTATTTTTTACCCCCCCCAAAATATAGCGATCTGCAACATGACAAAACTATCAAAGACACTAAAGATATGCCAAAATTGCAATGTGAAAGCTGCAAAGCCGTAATTGGAACACCATTAGGTATACTAAGCATGGTGAGGATAGGTTGGCATACAATTTAATGCAAGGAAAATTCGTAAAGAAGAATAGCATTCATGGTATTGGTAAAGATAAGTGATTTGATAGCAACTCTAAGCAGAGGTTAGCCAGGTATTGGGATAGTATATTGTGCAAGTAACTGATTGCACAGAAATGTTGCGAATGGTTTTTGATCACCCTTATCTGCAGCTTCAATTACGTTGTAATATTGTTCCTTGTTAGTTACTTCTATTATTACTGGAGGAAATTTATTTCTAAGCAGAATCCAATTCATAAGAAGCCTAGAAGTTCTTCCATTTCCATCCGTAAATGGATGTATATTTACAAAGCTATTATGTAAAAATGTGGCAAGTTCTGTTGGATGCAAAGTTTTCTTTAGGTTGTAGAATTCCTTAAATAACTCTTCAAGCAGTTTGGGAATTTTTTCTGGTTTTGGTGGAATGTGTTCGGAACCAGATATTCTCACTTCGCCATCTCTATAGTTTCCTTGAATTCTGCAGGATGTATTTTTTGTTATCTCGTATTGCACTTTGCATACAAATGCCTTATTTAGTCTGCCTCTGTAGGATTTGATGAAATTCCATGCATCAACTGCATTAAGTGCTTCGATTACATCATCTGTCCGTGCACCTGCTGGAGCTATTTTGTCACTAAGCACAAGTGCGGTCTGCCTAAGCGTCAACCGATTGCCCTCTATAGCATTTGTATTGTAGGTATATCTGACCAAGAAGTCTTTTGGCAGGACATTTGAGGGTGTTTTATGAAATACGGTTATAGAGGCACTAAGATCATCAACCCGTTCCACAAGCTCCTGAGGGAGCCATTTAGCCTTATATTGTGCTTCCATTGTCTTTTTCTCGAGATCTACAAAATACTTCTGCAATTCGTCCTGTTTTGGTATTTTCCTGCCCAAGAAGATTCGAAGTTTTTTTGCTTTAATTGGAGTGATTCTAATGTTCTTTACTAAATAATAGTAAAAATGCTTGCCGTGCCTTTGTTTTTCTATAAATGACATATATATGTCTACAATATATAAGTATTTAAATC
>JBGOTD010000026.1:0-10233 GCA_041476285.1 Candidatus Micrarchaeaceae archaeon | reverse complement strand
CCGTATCCGGCAAGTATGGCTTTGGTGATACTAAAACGCACCCCCAATTCCTCTGCTTTTTTCCCTTCCCATTTTACCATGTCGGAGACTTCTATCTTTGGTGCATCTTTAGGCAATTTGCCTTCATTAACGACATTCGATATCGCGTTCATTATGTCCACAGTTATAGGAGGACTTGATTTAAGCAGCCTCAGCGCCTCTTTCATGTCAAAATTTTTATCTGGGTCTTTATCCTTCATGCTTAACAGCAGTTCAATACCTTCAACATATACTGGGAATATTCCATAAAATATGCCATTATGCACAAGCTTGGTCATGTGGCCCGAACCGCTTCCACCCAAATAACCGTATGTTCCATTTCCGGACAAGCTACGGAAGACATCTTCCGCCCTTTCAAATGCTATTTTATCCCCGCCGACCATTAATGATACCCCTTTCAGTAAATCTTCAGGCCCGCCGGCGCATCCAACATCAAGATAGAAAACGCCTTTATCCTTTAACTTTTTGTAATTTTCTATGGAATCAAGATAAACAGAATTGGAAGCATCGATTACTATGTCATTCTTGCGAAGCTTCTTTGAAAGTTCGGATATGAGGTTATTTGTAGCAGGACCGGCAGGGACCATTGTCCATATTATGGCATCTTTTCCCTTACCTCTAAGTTTCTTTACAAGGTCTTGGATATCCGTGGACAAATAAACATTATCCATGCCGTTTAAAAAATCATTTTTATCTTTTGCCCTATCGTATAAAACAAGGGAATAGTCGCTATCGTGTAATTTTTGCGCAATGTTTTTCCCCATATTGCCTAATCCGATTAACCCCATCATTTTGTTTTCCGTAACCATAATATTCCCCCTACAGGTTTAACTCTGCTTTAGGAAATATATAAATGCTCCTTAATAAATAGCTAAAAGATGGTGGATTTATTTTGACCACATGTCCGAATCGTAATTATAGGAAAAGAGCTTGTTCCTTATTCCCCATTTGAGAAATAGGTTCTTTAACAATTCAGTATTTGTTATATCATCGCTGTTGTAGAGTATTCCTTTCTTGAAGAGCACCCTTGACAGGTCCTGGGTGCTGAGCTCCTTCTTCCTTTTTATAGCAGATATTGCACTCTTGAAGGGCTCCACCTTGTTCAATGCCTTTCCAAACACGTCCCTTGTGTTATGGGTAGCCAGATTTGTTCCTGCCTTTGTCAGGCTTACGACGCCCTCTTTTACTGTGCACAGCTTAAGCAGCACGCATGTGTCTATCAGCGGAAACAGGTCGTCTATCTCGTCGTTTGTTTCCTCTGCGAGCTTGGACACCTCTATTGAACCCTTGTTGTCCTTTATCATCTCGATTATGCCCCTTATCTGGCTAACTCCAGTATCTAAAGGAAATAGTTTCATGAAACCCCGTTAATATTGCCCTGATAATCCTTTTAAGCTTTATGCAGTTATATATCTTGAAATTCTCTGTGGTTGTCTATGTTTCATAAGAGGCTCAAAGCTCAAGGTGCAGTGGAGTACTTAGCGACCCATATCTGGACCCTAATAATTATCATGGTCGCGCTTTCCGCATTCCTGCTTATTGGTGCATTCAGCGGCTCAGCAAAGCCAAGGGCCACACCAGGTTCATGTATGGTTTACAGAAGCGACGGACCAGGCTCATTGGGCTCAATCAACCTTGTGGGAGTATGTGATGGTGAAATGCCGGAGTTCGTCGGCAGTTTCGGCTACAAAAGTGGCATGTTTGCCAACCCAAATGTAACAGTAAAGTCTGTAAAGTTTATGCCGGCCGCAACAAGCAGCAACAGCCCTGGAATAACCTTGAGCGGATGGATTCTTACTAAATCACAAGGAAGCTCGCAGGTGGCGTTTGCATATGGCAATCTAAATGCCTCAAGCACATCGCCCTACAGCGCAATATTTCTAAGCACAAATGCAGGAAGCTGCGGAAATGGCATGTCCGAGGGCATATCTGGATCATCAGTATGCCTTTACAACTCACAGATACCATCAGGCAAGTGGATTTTTGTGGTATTGGAATACAATGGCACTTCAAATGCGATCGGATATGCCGTGGTAAATGGAACCCTCAAACAGGCAAGTTTACCAGTCGGAGTAACCATACCTGCACATAGCAGCCTGCTAATAAGCACACCGTGGGACGGAATGATCACGAACGTACAGCTTTACAATACAACGCTATCAACTGATGCTATAAAGCAGCTTTATAATGGAGGCATAGGCGCCGCGCCGATAAACCTTAAGAACCTGGCAGGATGGTGGCCGCTCAACGCAGACACAAACGATTACAGCGGGAACGGCAACAACGGTTACCCGTACAATGGTGCGGCAATCTCATACACAGGCAGCTATCCGACTCCCTAATTTTACCAAGGCACCGATTTGAGCTTTAATTTGTTTGCACCGATGTTTGTTAGAAGATGTGCGGTGCCGGTGAGGAGAACCAGGAACAGTATGCCATATGTGTTTGGCACGTGTCCAAGCGGCAGCGCAAATAACATAGCAACTACAAAGAAACCATATTGGTCAAGCACAGGGAAGCTTGTGCCATGTTTTAAGTTAAGCCTTCTTTTTATAAAACTTCCTGCAAGATCGCCTACGTTGGCACCTATGGTAAGCAAGATCGCAATTGGCAGCATGTAATGGAAGAATGGGTATTCTATAATTCCCACTATCACACCCACAATGAGGCTTGATAGCGTTCCTTTTATCGTCTTGTTGTTGCCGAAGATTCGTTTGCCTCTAATCTTCTTCCCAAAATCTAGCGGCTTGTCCCCTCCGAACAGTACGGGTGCGCTGTTTGCAGCATAAGCAGAGAATATGTAGATTATCGGATAGATTATGTAAAGATAAAGATTTGCGTACAAGAGACCACTTTAGAGTTTTACAAGCTTGCCCTCTGCCATCTTTCTTGATCCGCCGCCCCTAAAGTCAAGCTTTGCGGATTTTGAATAGCTTTTTGCAAAATCCAGTGCGGATACCTTTGATTCCGCACCGGCAACTATCACAGCATGGTTTTCTTTATTATGAAGCATCAGTACCTTTTCTTTTTTTATCCCAACAAATACGGTTGCTATCTTCCTTAGCATTGCCCGGTCATAGTCCATTTCCTTTATTATTTCCTTCTCGGAGCTTTTTGCAAGGCCCTCCGCAATATATTTGCTAAGCAAGTCCTCTGCATTTTCGTATCGCTCCTTGTACAGCTTAAGCTCCTCCAGTTTTGCAGACAATCCCGTAGTTAGCTTGTCCTTGTCTATTCCTGCGGATTTTGATATGCTGTCTATGCTGGAACCCAGTTGATCTATGTGCTCCTGCGCTGCTGGTCCTGCGACGAACTCTATCCTGTTGATTCCGTCATGTATCCTTGAGGAGCTCGTTATCTTTATTAGGCCCACTGTTGATTCCATTCCTGCAAGATGCAATCCACCGCATGCCTCGGCATCTATCAGATTGCCATCCAGATCCCTTACCTGCACAATCCTAAGCTTGCTTCCCGGAACGCCATGCCCCTGGTATATTGCAAATCCGTATTTTGATTCTGCCTCTTTTCTGCTAAGCTCCTGTACGGTTACTTTTATGCCATGGGTAATGTACGAGTTGGCCTTGTCTTCGATCTCCTGTATCTGCTTGTCGCTGAGCTTTTCATAATGCGATATGTCTATGTGTGCCTTGTTTGGACCCTTATGAGCACCCTCCTGCCATGCATGCTTCCCTAGAATGCCGCGTGCCGCCGCACTTATAAGATGCGTAGCTGTGTGGTGTGCCGTAACCCTCGTTCTTCTTTCCCTGTCAACAACGCAGTGTACCGTTGAGCCCTTTTTGAATTCTACAGGGTTTTCCAATATGTGAACTACCACGCCGTTTATGTTCTGCACATCCTTTACCTGAATGCCTTTTATAGTTCCTCTGTCGGCCTCCTGGCCACCGCCCTCAGGATAGAAGGGCGTTTTGTCGAGTACGACAAATTCACCTATATTTCCTATTATTTTTGAATCAGATTCATGTGCCAAATCTTTATAGTAGAGCTTTTCCGTCTTTGGCAAATCTGATGTTTCTATCTGGAGCGTCTTCTTCTCCTTGTTCCTTCCTGCAAATTCACCTTTTATCAGTGTGTTGTATGCTTCTTCTGGGATTTCCAGCTTTATGCCCTTTGATTCTGCCACCGCATTTATGAAATCAGGAGTTATTCCATTGCTTTCATAGAGGATCTTAAGCTTTTCATTGGTAAGATTCTCATTTTTTGTCATTATTTGTGTTACGATTCTCAGGGCCTGCTCCTTTGTATTGTCGTAGCGCTTCTTTTCTATTGAGAATACATCATTTATCTCATTGATATTCTCATCTATCTTGTTGTATATCGGCTTCAGGCCTTTTGCGTGAAGTTCTATAAGCTTCATTATGTCAAAATTAAATTCGTACTGATTCATGAAGTCGAATACCCTTCTTAATATGATCCTAAGGTTATATCCGCCGCCAACATTGCTTGGCAATGCACCATCGTTTATGGCAAATAGCAATGATCGTGTATGGTCTGCTATCGCATATGCCGCCTGCATCGGTTTTATGGTTCCATAATATTCCTCAATAGGTATCTTTGCCTTTTCAAGCATTTTCAATTCGAGCTCCTTTACATTTCGAGATTCAGTCGCATCAAACGACCCGAACTGGGGCGCAACTTTTGCATAAAGCTTCTTGTTCAGTTTCATGTTGGTGCTTTTGTATATGTACTCAAGCTCTTTTGGAAATATTGCGTCGGATACCGTTTCAGCACCGGAGTAAAACCATAATAGCCTATCAAACCCCCACCCTACATCTACAACTTTGCCTTTCAGCTCGCTGGTTTTTCCGTCCGAATACTCGAATTGAGTAAATACGCTGTTTACCAGTTCTGCACCGTTGGAAAAACTCTCAAGACAAGGACCAAACTCGGAAAAATCACCCATCGCCCAGACATCCTCTATGTATGTGAGGTTCTTTTTCTTGACACCGACCAGTTCGGTAAGAACTTTGTAATTCAACTCTATTGTTCTGTCCCTCCAGTAACCCTCTTTTGGATAATTGAACGCGTGTTGGCCTGCCATCATGAATGAGGTAAGATGCCTGCCGGTTAGTCCGACGTTTGGTATGTCGTTGAATCGCATGCAAATCTGTGGTACGAGAAGCGGATTTGCATTGTATTCGAAATTCATCTTTCCGTTCTCGATCCTTTGGAAGTCCTGTATGCTTGCTATAGTAAAGTACAGGTCCTGGCGCCATCTGCTAACTACAGGATATCTTTCTATTATTTCATGATCGTTGTCTTTGAATATTTTTGAGAACTTATTCCAGAATTCCGAATAAGATATTGGTTTTATTTTATCCTTAATGAATGAGTATGGCTCGTGCGAAGGATCTCCGCAGGTCTTTCTTGAGTCATCTGCAACCCAAAAATACTTGCTACATATGCTGCATTGCCTTCTTTCGAACCCCTCTTTGTTGAATAATTTTGTTGAATAGTATTTGTCTGGCTCTTTCGAAAAGTCTACTCTTAATTTATCCTTGCTAAGCATCATAATCCCTTTTGATTCCACCATACCTTGCATTCCTTGCCGAAGAACACACAATAGTTGCACTTCCATTTTTCCTGTTCCGGAACCGGTGCAGATTCACGTTCACCATTCCAGTATTTCAGAACATACTTTATTATCTCATTTATCTCTTCCTTTTTATATTCCAATCTGTGCTGTTTTATTTCTTCTCCTGTGAATTGGTTCAGGTAGCGTATGTGCAGAGTGTCGCTTATGCCATCAAGTGATTTAAGTTCGGCAAAGAAGTTCTTCGCAACTGATGATATGTTCTGCAAAGGTGCGGCTATTTTGAGTGCATCTAGCTGTCTTTTGAATTCATCTGTTAATTTTAGTGAATTTATGTGATATGCGACCTCAAAATTGTTATAACCATAATGCCCCTCTTTCAGATCGTCAAGAAGTTTTTTGTATATTAATACCTGTATCTTGTGCACCAGTTGCTGCGAATTGGATGGTATCGCGCCGTTTGCCCTCGTTTTGTCCTCTGATATCACGACCAGACCGTCCCTCATCTCAAGCTGGTCTATCTTTCCGACAACAGTGTATCCCCCTATGGATCCGTATATTTGAACCTCTCTTGTTTTCTTGTTTGTTTTCAGTGCTTTTAGTGCCTCTGCGCTGGTGTATATCGTCTTGTAGAGTGCGTCTGCATAGTTCTTTGGCTGCAGAATTATAGGCACATTCACTTCGCTTTCCAGCTCCTCGTGAATCACCTTTCCCTCTTTTATTTCCTTTGTTATCTTCTGGCCGTATTTGTAGTTGAATTCCATCTGGCGCTCACACCAGTACTGTGCCGTAATGTCTGAAACTCGTATGCTACTCTTATGCAGATCGTTCAATACACTCATAGTACACCTTGCCATTATATGGCTTGTAAAATATCAGCCCGCCTACTTATCTTCATAGCTATTAGCTCAGCGATTACCTCAATCATCACTTATAGCTATTCGGATAATAACTATAAAAATCTACTTTAAGGAGCGCTTATTTCTTCATTTTCTTCATTGCAAATTTGTATATGATGTAAAGCAGAAGCGCGAATATGCCAATAGCACCCAAAACTATAACTGCGCTTTTAACCGCCAGGAAATAATATCCAAACGCGATGAGCACTACGTCCCATATGATTATCCCTATTGCAGTATAGGACAAAAATTCCTTTAGAGGCATTTTCGCGAAACCGGCCGGGAAGTTCACTACAGTTCTGACTGCGGGCAGAAGCCTTGTAAGGAATACAGATGCAATGCCGTTCCTATCGAACCATGCATCAAATGCATCAAGAGTTTCCTTCTTTATGTGGAAGAACTTAAGGTGCTTGTAAACTATGTCCTTGCCTATGTAATACCCTATTGCATAATCTATCATTGTACCAATCATGCTTCCAGAAACGCTGGCAAACAGCGCAAGTGGAAAGTTGAGAATACCCTTTGCAACAAACAAACCCGCAATTGGCAGCACTACCTCACTGGGAACAGGTATCGTGGAGCTTTCCAGAGCCATAAGAAAGAATATAGCAATGTAACCGTAGGCCTTTATGAAAGCACTTATAGCGACGTATGAATTGAATATGAGAGAAGTCATGAAACCTATTATGCTTAACTCGAACATGATAGTGCTTTGTCTGAGCAGTTTATAAATGTTGACTGCATAGAAATATTCTAGGGGGTATTAATGGGAACACTTCGTGGCATGAAACCTTTTGATCCTGAGATATTCAAGGCAATAAAAAACGAATTGAAAAGGCAGCGCAATTCCCTTGAGATGATTCCTTCCGAGAATTTTGCAAGCGCAAACGTACTTAGTGCACTAGGAACAGTACTAAACAACAAATATTCTGAAGGATACCCGAAGAAGAGGTATTATGGAGGGAATGAATACATAGACAGCATTGAAAGCATTGCCATAGAAAGAGCCAAGAGCTTATTCAAAGTGCCCCATGCAAACGTGCAGCCGTATTCAGGTTCACCTGCAAACTTCGCAGTATATGCGGCGTTGTGCAAACCCGGTGACACAATAATGGGACTTAATCTTACGGATGGCGGACACCTGACACACGGATGGAAGACCAGCATAACAGGAGAATTCTTCAGAAGCGTACCGTATCATGTAAAGGCTGATGGTTATATTGATTTAGATGAAGCCAGCCGCCTTGCAATGGAGAACAAACCAAAACTTATTTGGGTTGGTGCTACAGCTTATACAAGAGAGCTGCCATTCAAGGAATTCGGAAGAATTGCTGATGAATGCGGTGCTTATCTTGCAGCAGACATATCGCACGTTGCAGGGCTTGTAGCAGGAGAAGTACATACCAGTCCTGTAGAATATGCACATATAGTGACCACAACAACGCATAAAACCCTTAGAGGCCCAAGAGGGGCAATGATAATGGTAACAGAAAAGGGATTAAGAAAAGATCCAGAACTTTCAGACAAGATAGACAAGGCAATATTTCCAGGACTTCAGGGAGGGCCACATGATAACGTAACAGCAGCAATGGCAGTTGCATTGTTAGAAGCATCGAAACCAGAATTCAAGGAGTATGCTGCACAGATTGTAAAAAACTCAAAGGCACTTGCAGATGGACTGATGCAGAACGGATTAAAGCTCGTAACGAATGGCACTGACAACCACATGATACTCATAGATCTGACGCCATTTGGTAACGGGAAGGGCGTTTTCGCCCAGGAAGCACTTAATGCAGCAGGTATTGTAGTTAACAAAAATACAATACCAAAAGAACCGAGCAGCCCGTTTTATCCAAGTGGGATACGACTTGGCACGCCAGCGATAACATCCAGGGGTATGAAAGAGGAGCAAATGAAGTTAATATCAGGACATATTGCAGCTGCAATAAAAGAGATAAAGAATTACGAATTGCCAAATGACAAGGAGAACCGCCAAAAGTACATGAAAAAATTCTACAAGGAAATCAAATCAAATTCCGCGCTAAAAACCTGCAAAGAGCAGGTAATAGGCATATGCGAGTCTTTTCCGCTATATCCTGGGTTAAAATTGTGATATATGGGGGTTAAAAACCTTCCTGACAACATTTAAATATAGTAAAAACCACAAATAAATAGATGACAACCAAGCAGAAGAGAAAAGGCGAAATGGTAGACATACCCTTAAGCGTACTGAAGGATTCTATAGCCTATTTCGAGCGCATATATGAGCATGAGGGCAAAGTGGTTATCATAGGTGGCAGAGCAGTAAACCTCCAGTGCCTGATGAGCTCAAGACCAACGCACGATGTAGACATACTGATACCTAGAAAATTGACAAATGAGGACTTTAACAGGTTGCCAACCAAGGAATCCTCTTCAAACGAGTACTTCGAATGCTCTGGTGATGTTAACAGCATAGTAAGACCAAAGCTATTCTATCATTCCGGTTCAATGACAAGCGACATAGAGCTAGATCTCTATTACCCTTATTATCGCACAAAAAGCGCAATAGCAAACTCGAGCAGGACCATAGGTGGCATAATTCCTGTACCAATGGATGCGGTCTTCAAGGAGACAGAATCTATCAGAATAGGAGACATTGAATTTACAGTGCCAAAACTAGAGGTATTGATGATAATGAAATACAATACCTGGTTGGAAAGAGGAAAAAATAAAAAGTATTCAAAAGATATGGATGACCTTAAGAGCATGATAAGAAACCATGGCAATGGCGTAGTGGAATTTACATTGCTCATGGACAGGATAGGCCACTTTATGGAAGATTATATACCTTCAAAGAAGATAGATACTGTAAATGGCATGCTGTTAAACATCCCATTAAACCAGATAAATGACCTTAATCCTGCAGTGCCTGATGTGGCAGAGAATCTCATAAACAAGAGGTTCCTTCTTAGGACAGGAAGCTGAACATATAGTCACGTTGCGAGATTTGTGGCTATAAGAAATTACTAAATCCTTTGTTTGCATACTTATAGTGCTTGACTAGCACATGGTATGCATGAAAATAATAAAATTCTATGAAAATGTCGGCTCCTTGAAACTGAGAGTGGACACGCTGGAAGACCTTTGGACAGCGCAGCGAATCATATTTGCAAACGATCTTGTAAAATCCGAGAGCGAAAGGAAATTCAAGTCAAGCGAAAGCGACAAGGGTGAATTGAAAAAGGTAGTTATAACACTGCGCGCCGAAAAGACGGAACTTGACAAGGACGCTATGAGGCTAAGGGTGTTGGGAAAGATAGTGGAAGGAAGGCCGCTCGAATACATAAAGATAAACAGCTATCATACAATCAACATAGCCCCGGGCGACGTTTTTGAGATAATCAAAAGCGAATGGCATGATTACATAGTTAATGTTGTGAGGAATGCGGTCTCTGATTCGAAGAGACCGAGACTTGGCATCGTGGTTCTTGATGATGAGAAAGCATTGCCGGCATACCTTCTTGGTTATGGGCTTGAGTTCAAGAACGAGATATACAGCAGATTGAGCAAGAGAATGACCCCGAAGGACTTCCAGGAGCAGCAGAAGAAATATTACGAATCAATAATTAAGATAGTTAGCGAGATGGTGGTGGATACAGTAGTTGTTGCGGGGCCCGGATTTACAAGGGAGGATGTCAAACTTTATGCAGAGTCGTCAGGCATGTTGAAAAAAATAAGCAAGAGGATCTTTTTTGAGAGCAT
>JBGOTD010000025.1:0-10252 GCA_041476285.1 Candidatus Micrarchaeaceae archaeon | reverse complement strand
TACCTCTCCTATCGATTCGTATCTTGATTTACCATTCTCATAGCTGATTATTGCCGCGGTTTCAAATTTTCTTTTAGAAAGAAGGTCTGCCGCATTTCTAAATATTGAAACTCTCTGCTTATAATCCGTGGTTGACCACGACTTGAAGGCGTTTTGTGCCTCTTCTATTGTAAGTCTTGCGTGCTCCTTTGTCCCTTTAGCAAATTTTCCTATGACCGTACCATCTATTGGTGATTTTTCCTCCAGTGATTCATTTGCATGTACTTCTTTCCCTCCTATGTACATCGGATATTTTAAGTCAAAAGATTTCCTAACGTTTTCAACTGCTTGGTCGAATAGTTGGTCGAATTCATTCTCTCTCCCGCTATCAAGATAACTTTTGTAAGTAGATTCATTGGTAAATTTAGTTTTAGGCATTCAGATCACTTAAAATGAGCAGACTAACTTCTCTGTCAATATATTTATCTTTATTGGAATTTTTCGTATGTTGTGCAAATTTTGTATCGCTGTTATTGATTTGTAACATAAAGTTTAAATACCTTGAAAAAGGGATTTATAACTGAGTTATAATATTCGTAAAGGTGAGTTCGTGCAAAACCCAAATGGCGAAGTAGAGAAGGTTGTAGTAGGAGATGAAGAGTATAGGCGCACCTACGGGTTTAACGACTCTTTTGAGTACAAGTTCAAAACCAAAAAGGGTCTTTCTGAGGAAATTGTGAGAGAAATATCTGCGATGAAAGGCGAACCGGAATGGATGCTGGAAAAAAGACTTGTGGGCTACAAGCAGTTTCTGAGTAAACCAACGCCACAATGGGGAGGAAATCTAAATGAGATAGATTACAATGACATTTACTACTACCTGAAACCCACAGATAAGAAGGGAGATACTTGGGATGCAGTACCTGAAGAGATAAAGAGGACCTTTGACAAACTTGGGATACCTGAAGCAGAAAGAAAATTCTTTGCAGGCGCGGAAGCACAATACGATTCAGAGGTAGTTTATTCCCATATAAGAGAGGATCTCGCAAAGGAGGGAGTAGTATTTACTAGTACCGACGAGGCAGTAAAGAAATATCCTGAGCTCCTGAAGAAATATTTTGGTACAGTAATACCTCCGACTGATAACAAGTTTGCTGCTTTGAACACTGCAGTCTGGAGCGGAGGAAGTTTCATATACATTCCAAAAGGGGTAAAACTAAAAATGCCACTTCAGGCGTATTTCAGAATTAATTCAGAAAAGGCAGGGCAATTTGAAAGGACCCTCATAATAGCAGACGAGGGCGCGGATGTCACTTATATAGAAGGATGCACTGCCCCGATATATATGAGTTCATCATTGCACTCGGCTGTTGTTGAGCTTGTTGCCCATAAAGATGCCCATATAAGATACGTTACAATACAGAACTGGTCGAAAAATGTTTATAACCTAGTTACGCAGAGAGCTTTTGCGTATGAGAATGCACATGTCGAATGGATTGATGGCAATATAGGCAGCAAGCTGAATATGAAGTACCCTTCGGTGTTCTTAAAAGAAAGGGGTGCAAGAGGCGAAATAATGTCAATAGCTGTTGCTGGTCCTCATCAGGTGCAGGATTCGGGCGGAAAGATATACCATCTTGCTCCAGACACAACTTCACAAATAATATCAAAGAGCGTTTCATCCGGAGACGGTGTAACCACATATCGTGGGCTTTTGCACATAGGAAAGAATGCGTCGAACGTAAAATCCACAGTAAGATGCGATGCCCTGCTTCTTGATGATGAATCAAGGACAAACACATTCCCTTACATGGAAGTAAACAGGGATGATGCAACCATAACACACGAGGCAAGTACCGGAAAGGTCGGTGAAGAACAATTATTCTATTTGATGTCCAGGGGTCTAAACGAAGAGGAGGCACTTACAACCGTAGTCCTTGGATTCCTTGATCCTCTGGCAAGAGCTTTGCCATTGGAATACTCGCTCGAGCTCAGAAGGCTTATCAAATTGGACATGTCAAATTCTGTTGGCTAAAATTAGCTAGTGATAAATTGCAGAGTTACAAAGAATTTACAAGAGAGGCTATTGAATATTATGAGAAGCTGCCGCAAGAGACCGGCGAACTCTATAAAAGATATTACATCAACATACCTTTTGACATTAAGAATTTCGAAAATAATCAGGATGCTTCTAATGAACAGGCACTCAGTGCAACTCTTGATGAATGGAATAGCAAATTCGGTATAAAATTTGACGTAGTGCTGGGCAGTACCGACTCTTTGGCAAATAACGCATTTGTAAAGATTGAAAAAATAGAAAAGCTCGGCTCTATGCACGATGAGCTTATGCACAAAAGTGATGAAGACAAATATGTTGCATATGTAAACGCCCGTTCCGATAGGATTGTTACTGTGGATGTCCCCGATGATAAATCTGCGAACATAAATGTTCTTGTAATCAATTCGAACAAGCCGCTTAGCGCTAAAGTGATGGTAAAACTTGGGAGAAACTCAAAACTTAACATGTTTGAGTATTATGGCTCGATAGCAGAAAAGCAAACATCCGTTGGCATAATACATGAATTGAACTTAGGGGAAGATTCAGAACTGGAATTGAACAACATCCATAATGAAAACTCAAATACCCTGTCTTTGGTGTTTTGCAAGAACAGGATTGGAAGTAGATCTCACATGAAATTCAATACAGTATACAATGGTGCGGCACATACGCGCGTTAGAAACGTTATAGAAGCAGCCGGTAAAGAAAGCAAAGTCGAGGTAAATGAGATAATCTTCGGGTCTTTTGCTCAGAAATTTGACATAGGCACTTACATAGTAAATGCTGCCCCGCACACAAATGCTAGCCTTGAATCAAAGGCGGCGCTAATGGACGATTCATTTTGCATACTGAAGGGTTTTGCAAAGATTAAGAAGGGTGCGACAAAGGCAAAATCTTACGTACATGAAAGGGGCATATTGCTTGATAAGGGCGCCAGAATAAACGGACTGCCGGACATGTCTGTAGATGAAAATGACGTAAAAGCAACGCATTCGGCGGCCACCTCACCAGTGGATCCGGAATCAGTATTTTATCTTATGTCAAAAGGAATAGATGAAATCGGGGTTAGAAAACTCCTTGTTACCGGTTTCTTTGCAAACAACTTGACAAGAATACAGAATACCATAATGAGGGAACTTTCGATGTCTTTGATAAACAGCAAACTTGAAAATAAAGAGTATGGAAAAGTTCCAAAATTGGATACAAGGAACATATGGGTCGGTTCTTCCGATTCAACCGAAACAGACATGTTCAAAGGCCATTACAAATACAGGTAAGGTGGAATCATGATTACAAATTACGAGAGAGTAATAAAAAAGTTCATACCTGCATTCAGATTAAAGGCGGCAAAAGTAATGGTAGATGAGTATTCGTTAAAACAACAGCAGGCGGCCCTTATGCTTGGCACCACACAGGCCGCAATAAGTAAATATCTCAAGGAAAATCCAAATAAGTACAAAAACGTAAATATAGATAAAAAGTCATTAAGAGAATTTGTAGAGCGAATAGCAAAAAATGACGAGAAGAGCGCGCAGAAGATAATGTGTACTATGTGTCAGGACAATAAAAAATTCGATTGCAATTTTATAGTTAAATAGTGATTTTATGATACTGGAAATCAAGGACTTGTATGTTACTATTGAAGGTAAAGAGATACTGAAGGGCGTCAGTTTCAAGATAGAGCAGGGCGAAACCCACGTGATAATGGGACCGAACGGTTCAGGAAAAAGTACACTTGCAAGGACAATAATGGGGCATCCAAAATCGATAGTTACAAAAGGGGACATATTGATAGATGGCGAGAGCGTACTTGGCCTTACTGCTGACAAAAGGGCAAAGCTTGGACTTTTTCTTCAATTCCAAAACCCCGTTGAAGTAGAGGGTGTAGGGTTCATAAACTTTCTTCATCTTGCTAAGCAGTCCTCAAGAGACAGTGCCTTAAGCACTAAGGACTTCATGAAAGAGATAAAAGCCAACATAAGCGAGCTCAAGATGGGCGAAGACTTCCTGGGAAGATCGCTTAACCAGGGGTTCTCGGGTGGTGAAAAGAAGAAAGCCGAGATTTTGCAGTTATCCATATTAAAGCCAAAATTGGCGATTCTTGATGAACCAGATTCTGGTTTAGATATCGATGCAATAAAAGTCGTATCGAGTGCGGTAAATAACATTTCAGGCAAGGAAAACCTTGGGCTTCTTATAATAACGCACTATAGCAGGATACTATCATATATAAAGCCGAAATATGTTCATGTTATGGTAGACGGAAAGATAGTAGAGGAGGGAGGCCACGAGCTTATAGAAAAGCTTGAAAAGGACGGATATGATTCTTATATAAAATAATCAAGTGCTATAATGGCGGATGACAAATCATTTGCAAAAAGGAAAAACAATTTTGATGTTGACAGACTGCGTGCTGATTTCCCAATTTTGAAGATAGAAATGAATGATAAACCTTTAGTTTATCTAGATAGTGCCGCAACATCGCAGAAACCGCACCAAGTATTGGAGGCAATGGATTACTACTACAGAAATTATAATGCAAACATTCATCGTGGAATATACAGGATAGCTGAAAGGGCAACGGAAGAGTACATAGCTTCTAAGACAAAAGTTGCAAAATTCATAAACGCAGACTCCATGCGCGAGATAATCTACGTGAGGAACACTACAGAGGCAATAAATCTTACCGCGCTTTCATGGGGCAATGCGAATGTAAAGAAAGGCGACCATATACTGATATCAGAAATGGAACACCACAGCAACATGGTTCCATGGATGCTGCTTGCCAAAAGAAAAGGGGCGGTGCTCGATTACATCGCTCTTGACAAAGGCAACCAAAAACTTGACATGGAGAGCCTTAATAAAATGTTAGACAAAAAACCGAAAATAGTTGCGGTTACACATGCTTCGAATGTCTTGGGTACAATAAACGACGTAAAAGAGATAGTGAAAAGGGCACACAAAAATGGTGCAAAGGTTTTGGTTGACGGAGCGCAATCTGCGCCTCACATGAAAATCGATGTAAAAGATATAAATTCTGACTTTTTTGCATTCTCTTCGCACAAGATGCTTGGCCCTACAGGGGTTGGAGTGCTGCATGCGAAGGAATCCATCCTTAACGAAACGGAGCCGGTGATGGGAGGAGGAGACATGATTAGAACGGTTCAGTATGATTCTTACTCTTGGAATGATCTTCCTTGGAAGTTTGAGGCAGGAACCTCAGACATAGCAGGAGGCATAGGATTTGGAGCGGCGATAGACTACCTTGATTATGTGGGAATGGCGAACATAAGAGATCATGAAAAGCAGCTTACATTATACGCACTTAGGAAATTAAAAGAGATAAAAGGAGTAACGGTTTACGGACTTGGGGAGAAAGATATTGAGAATAGGGCAGGAGTCATATCCTTCAGTTTGGAGAAAGTACATCCACATGATGTTGCACAGGTGCTTGATGCGGAAGGCATAGCCATTAGGGCGGGACATCACTGTGCCATGCCACTGGTAACGCAAAAACTCAAGGTGCCTGCGTTGTCAAGGATAAGCTTTTATCTTTACAATAAAGAATCAGAAATAGATGCGGCTGTTGCTGCAATAGGCAAAGTGAAAAAAATATTTGGAGTAAGGTGATTGTTTGCCAATAGACATCTATGCTGAGGAGATAATAACCCATTATGAAAAGCCCCACAACAAGGGGGAAATAAAAAATCCTAGCATTAGCATGCATGAGAACAATCCTTTGTGCGGTGACGACGTAACAATTTACCTGAATGTAGAAAATAACAAAATAACTGATGTAAAATTCAAAGGCTCCGGATGTGCGATAAGCATGGCATCGGCAAGCATGCTTACTGATTTTATAAAAGGGAAGAGCCTCAATGAAGTAGAGAAGATGGGGCTGCCAAACATAATAGAACTCTTGGGACTAGACCCCGGGCCTGCAAGGCTGAAATGTGCGACCCTTTCCTTAAAGGCAGTAAAGGAGGCTGGTTTCCTATACCAGCATAAAGAAGTAGACAGAAGCACAAAGGATCTTTGACTTATTTGATTACTATTTCGATTCGCTTTCGTTTTGAGCCTTTGTTCTCGAAGTTTAACAATTCTAATTTGCCGATTTCCTTGGTATTTGATACGTGTGTTCCACCATCCAGCTGCATGTCAAATCCGACTATTTCGACAACCCTAAATGAGGATAGTTTGTTCATTAACTCGTTTCCAGGCAGAGTTCTTGCAAGATTTGGTATTGCAGTGGCCTCCTCTTTTGTTAGCATTTTTGATACCACATCAAGGTTCTTGTCGATTATATGCTGTGATTCTTCCACTATTTCAGTGGCAAGCTTCCTGTCTAGAGACTGCATATCAAAATCAAATCTGGACCTGTCTGCATAAATTTGCCCGCCGGTAAACATTGCACCGTATTTTGCGATTGCTAATCCGCCCACTACATGCGTTGCAGTATGATATCTCATATGTGCATATCTTCTTTCCCAGTCTATCTTGCAATGCGCATCTGCATTCTTATCGAAATTCGGGTTTGGATCCAGGAAGTGCATTATTGATTCTTCAATTTTCTTTACTTCGGTAACTTTATAGTCTGTGTTTCCTACAGTTATTTTTCCCGTATCGCACGGCTGGCCTCCACCGGTAGGGTAAAATATTGTACTGTCTAATTCGATGCCATTTGGTGAAACGGCAGTGACTTTTGCATCAAGATCCTTCTTGTAAGAGTCTATCCAGTATATTTTTTCAACCATAATACCCCTGTTCGCATAATCTGCTGTAATAAATATATAGCCCCGACCGGATTCGAACCGATGTACACGGGTCCAAAGCCCGTGGTCCTTGGCCGCTAGACGACGGGGCTATCTTAGATTTATTGCATTTCAAGATATTTAAAATGGTATAATTATAGATGTACGTTCGTCTGTATCAGATTATTCATTCGATTCCTAAGGCTTTCAGATGTTTTATGAGAGCGCTGCAGTTTGTGAAGCGTATGGAGTGTATTCCCACTTTTCTGGCGCCTTCCACGTTTCTCTGAAGATTGTCTATGAATATCGCCTCGTTCGCATTGGCCTTCATTTTTTTGAGCACGGTTCTATATATTCTGGGATCCGGTTTTGCCATTTTCATATAACACGATGCAAACAATGCATCATATTTCAATACCTTCAGCAAGCCCTGCATCTTTACGATGTGCCGGCTTCTGCTTATGTTTGTCAGAAGCACTATTTTGTAGTGCTTGGAAAGCCTGTTCATTAGTCTTACCACGCCGTAATCCAGGTTGTTGAGCCTTTTGAAGGCCTCATTCCATTCCAGGCTTCTTACGCTTACTTTGAACTTTTTTGAAAGAATACTTTCCGCCTCTTTGAGGCCCAGTCTGCCTACTTCCATCTCGTCCAATGGCCGGTTAAGGGCTTTCCTGAATTGTATCGGATCAAGTTTCAATTTCTTCGTTATGTATGAGACGTATTTGCTTTCGTCAAATGTGTCTATTACGCCGCCGATATCAAATATTATTAGTTTTATCATCTCAATACCTCTTAATAGATAACTTATAATCTTATAATATTAGCGTTGATATGATGAAATCTATTGTTATAGCCCTTGGTGGCAATGCGCTGCTTAGCCCGTCTGGGAAGCAGTCTTTGTCTAGGGAAAACAAAAACATAGATCGTGTTTCAAGGAGCATAGCAGAATTTTACAAAAATACCAGATCCAATATAGTAATAACCCATGGGAACGGCTCGCAGGTGGGAGACGAGCTAATGAGGAATGAGCATGCAAAAAAATACATACCGAAGATGCCGCTCTATCTTCTTAACGCAGAAACGCAGGCGCTTATTGGGACAGTCATAGAGACATCCTTGCGAAACAGCCTTAACTCTTTGAAGATAAGCAAGGAAGTCTGTGTCATTTTGGCCCATGCACTGATAGATGAGAATGATCCCGCATTTAAAAAACCGTCAAAGCAGATAGGCCCATTTTATACAGAAAAGGAACTTTATGATGAACTAAAACTCTCCAAATTCAGTTACATAAAATCAAGTCAAGGGTACAGAATGGTTGTTGCGTCTCCAAGACCGAAAGAGGTTCTTGAAGTAGAGGCAATAATTGCAGAGGTAAATAAAAACATAGTAATAACTTGTGGAGGAGGAGGCATACCTACGATAAAAAGGCACGGGGCGCTTTCATGCATTGATGCTGTAATAGACAAAGACCTCACTACGCAACTTCTTGCAACCTCAATAGGTGCAGATACAATGATCATACTAACAAATGTCGATTACATATATGAAAATTATGAAAAACAGACTGGAAAGTTAAAGGAGATAAGGGCGTCGGAACTTAAGAAAAGACTGAGGAAATTTGAGGAAGGCACGATAAGGCCAAAAATAGAGGCGTGCATAAGGTTCATTGAAAGCGGTGGCAAACAGGCATTTGTAGGTGACGTGTTCAAACTTGACCTTATTTTAAAAGGGAAGTCCGGAACTAAAATATACTAATTTTAATGTCCTAGCGCAGGGATAAATATATTTGCTGTAAAGATTAAATCTTAATTAAGGGTGTTTGGATAGTATTTCAATCTTGGGCTGTCAATTATTGGGCTTTCCAGGCCGTTAAGGCCGTAGCAAACCCGTTGCTTACAAAGTTCATGCTATTGCTGTCTGAAAGCTTCTATGTGGTAATACCGCTGCTTGCGATATACCTCTATCTCAAGAAGGACAAGAACATCTATGCTTATGTGCTCGGTGTGGTTCTCATATATGTGCTAGCCGATGTGATAAAGCTGATTGTAAGGGAGCCCAGGCCTTGCAATGTAAGTTCCCTTAATTGGATAAACACAACTGGCTGTGAAACCACGTTTTCCTTTCCAAGCGAGCATGCTGCAGTGCTTTCAGGGATACCGATATTTCTGTCCAGATACAAGATACTTGACTTTCTCTACATAGTTTGGCTTGTTATAGTGCTGTTCGGAAGGGTTTATCTGGGCTTACATTACCTTAGCGACGTAATTGCAGGGGTAATATTGAACGTTTTGGTCTGGTATGCGATATATACCTACAGGGCGATTATAAACAGAACAGGTCAGGGTATATTCCATTTGGTAAAGGAGTAGATTTGACCTTAAGTTTTGGGGTCGCAGGGATTTGAACCCTGATTTGCAGGTTACTTCATGGTTTTTTGTAATTCCAGATCTTCATCATCGCGTTTTGCTCAATCTTACATATAAACATCTGGAGCCTGCCGCGCTGCCAAGTTACGCTACAACCCCTCATGGTATATTGATTAAGGCATAAATATATTTCTATCTAATTATATTTGAATTCTTAGGGGTGTTTGAATAAACTTAAAGAGAGAGTATTTGATCTATATCGCAGCCGCGGTTATCATTGTAATCGGAGTAGTGGCATACTTATTGCTGAATAATTCCTCGGACTGCTCAAGTTGCGGGAAACAGGTAAGCAGCACATATCTTCAAAAACTCCAGCAGATAGCAAATAATTACAGTTTGGCAAATAATGTAGGTGCAGGATTGGCAACATCCGGGCCTTACGCCAATCCGCCAAAGGTAGTAAACAAACCACCGCTTATATTCAATGGTAAGCCAGAGATATTGTACGTTGGTGGGGATTTCTGTCCCTACTGCGCAATTTCAAGATGGGGATTGATAATAGCACTCATGCGGTTCGGCAACTTCACGAACCTGACTTATATGGAATCCAGTCCTACAGACATTTATCCAAGCACACCAACCTTTTCATTTAGTAATTCGAGCTACAGAAGCAGTTTAGTCCATTTTGACGGAATTGAGGTGTCGGACAGAAACCAACAGCCATTACCAAACGTGAACTTCACAGACACAGAGCAGTTTATATACGGCAGATACGCAAGCGGCGGTATTCCGTTCGTGGACTTTGCAAATAACAGTGTACAGAATGGTGCAAGCGTAACTCCGCAGGTATTGCATGGCCGCAACTGGAACCAAATACTTGCTAACCTCACGAGCCAGAATTCGGCAATAGCACAGTCCGTAATAGGAGATGCCAACCTTTTCACAGCATACATATGCAAAAGTAATCAGACTTTGAATGCAACGGCAGTAGCATGCAAACAGAGCTATGTAAAGGCTGTATTGAATTAGTTGTACAGTATTTTTGCCATTTCTAGTGCAAGACCCCTATTTTTGTCTATCATATTGGTAGACTCTGT
>JBGOTD010000024.1:0-10360 GCA_041476285.1 Candidatus Micrarchaeaceae archaeon | reverse complement strand
GGCTGTTGCAGATCCCGGGCATGTATTGAACATAGAAAACAGGAATCTGTCGCAAAGTACAATAACAGTCAATGTGGCCCAGGCATCATTGCCTAATGTTTATACATCAATACCCAATGCAAACATAACCGGCACACAAAGCTTTACCTTTACCGGCCGGGGAGGCATAGGAAGCGCCGCAATCGCGCAAAGATATGATATTGGCGTGGTGAACAAGCTTTTCGGTTCTGGAGAAAACATATCAATAAAAATATTCGAGAATGTATACCCATTTACCGCAAACGTATATGGCGCATACGCAAAATACAATGACAACAGCACAGCCTACACCGCATGGCTGCAGGGCACGGTCAACCCGCAGGTAGTCGAGGTAGTGATATCCAGTTTTGGCCTGAATGTCAATAAACTAAACACAACCATGGGACAGATTGGATATGCTGTAGTAAACGGCACAACAAGCATATGTACATTCTACAAAGACGGCTGGACAAAGATAATAAGCTACTACAACGACAGCAATCCGTATAACTGCGTTGCAATCGCGGCAAATACCTATTCTGCAAACGAGAGCGTCACGCTAATAAATCTCGTAAGGGGCAACAAGAACCTTACCCATTATCAGTCAGGATTCTTCTATACGAACAGCTCAGTAATGGGATCGGCGCTCCTTTACTCCAACTACAATCTTACTGCGACAAACATATTCCAAAACAATTACGGGATATTCGTTGCGAGCGTCAAAAGGCTGGGCAGCAGCATCAACGTCTCTGTAAAAAGCAACTCCACATGCTACGGGCTGATATTCAACAGCAACAACGTCCACGTATGCTCATATGTGATACTTACAAGGACTGCGAACTACTCGCTGCCATTTGGCCTGATAAACTCAAGCTACATAACAAACGATTATATGATCAACATCTATTCGCTTGTAAATACTACGCAGCTTGTAGCGGCGCATAGCAATGCAGCACACCTGATAACCGCACTTGGAATAAACGAGAGCTCTGTTACATGGGTCGGATTATACAAGGATTCATGCGCATTCGAAAACACCTCCATAGGCTGCACATTCAAAAACTTCCTAAGATCAAACAACACCGCATACTTCAACATAACGAACAAACTGCCGTACAGCATAAGGATAAACACGCTTAATTGCGAACTATTGCCAGGATTCAAGAACGTCTCAGTTAACACCACGATACTGGCATACTCCTCAAAGGAATTCGTGCAGAAGTGCAATGTGGCTGCAGTTCCGATGTCATCGTTGGTCACGACATTCACACTGATAGCAAACTACACATACAACAACTCGACAAGGATAGTGAACGGCACCTTCAACCTCACCAACCAGGTATCTAATTAGACATTTAGGAAGTCGTTTGCACCCTTTCCTTCAGGAAAAGCCCTGCCGTTTTCAGCCTCTACTGGAAGGTGCGTCTCATTTGAGACTCTTTGCAGCTCGCTCATGTCAAGGAGCCTGCCAACGAACAGCTCCACGTAGTAATCCTTCCCAATTGCGACTTTTTTTATCTTGAATTCCAAAATCTGCAGCATTCCAGATCTCTTTACTCTCATTTTAGTGCTGCCTTCAGCCACTATCCTACTTGCTATTTCGTCAAGCATTAAACCAATATTAGATTTGTTGCAATAACATTATAAAACCACAGAGTGTTATACCATGGATTCGATGATCCAGATATCATCTCCTGCGATAGCATCATATTTCACTTTTGTATACGACAAGCTATCGCCGTTTGTCGGACCGCCGGTACTGTGGCCACTTGCGTTTCTGGTCTCATTTCTTGTATTCATAGTGATACTTTCGGTTCTGTTCAGCATTTTTGCCTATGTGTTCGGATGGATAGAAAGGAAAATCATAGGAAGGGCGCATTCCAGGCACGGTCCTACATATGTTGGCCCTTTCGGATTCCTGCAGAATCTGGCGGACCTTGTAAAGCTGATATCAAAGGAGAACATACTGCCTGACAGGGCGGACAAGCCATTGTTCCAGATGGTGCTTCCGGCGCTGGTGACATTGTTCATTCTAATTCTTGTATTTCTGCCGTTTACGAATGCATTTGTAGGCATAGGGACAACGATAAGCCTGCTTGCGGTGTTTGTTCTGCTATCATTTTCACCGATATTGCTCTTCCTTGCCGGATGGACCAGTGGCAACAAGTTCGGATCGATAAGTGCTCAAAGGTCAGTTGTAATAATGATAAGCTATGAGATACCGATGTTCCTGGTTGTTGCGGCAGTCGCTATGCTTTCGAACAGCCTAAGCCTTACATCCATAGTGAATGCACAGTCACAGCTGTGGTATGTGCTGCTAATGCCCATAGGGCTTGTTGTGTTCTTCATAGTGCTGCTTGCGGAACTGGAAAGGCCTCCGTTCGATTTAAGGGAGGCTGACAGCGAGCTCATAGCAGGATGGCTTACCGACTCAAGCCCTCCCTATTACGCGCTTGCGCTGTTCCTTGATTACATAAGGATGTTCGTTGGCGCATTGCTTGTGACTATTCTCTTCTTCGGGGGCTGGCTCGGTCCAAGGATAATACCGCCATTTGCATGGCTCATGCTCAAGGTCGCACTGCTCACGATATTCATAGTGGTGATAAGGGCTACAAGCGTAAGGATGAGGATAGACAGGGTGCTCAGGCTCGGATGGCAGTACCTTACGCCATTGGCCATGCTCAATCTTCTAATCACATTTATAATCTTTGTCAGGTAAAGTAAAATGATGGTGCGATGGTTGCTAATCCGGTAATAAAGGTTGCAATGCAGATATTGGAAAAGCCCTCAACTCTTGAGTATCCGGAGCAGAAGGAAACGCTTACCGGCAACTACAGGGGCATACACAAGCTTGACATGAAGACATGCATAAGCTGCTCAGCCTGCGCCAGGATATGCCCCAATCAGACAATAACGATGGTTGAGACTGAAACCGACAAGGGAACGAAGCTGATGCCCGAGATAAACCTTGAGAGGTGCCTTTTCTGTGCATTATGCGAGGAGGTATGCCCTACCGACTGCCTGACTCTTGGAAAGGATTACGATTTCGAAAAATACGACAGGAGGGATTTCATAAAGAGGCCCGAGGAACTGGAATAGATTGATTTTATGGCATATGTGGCGCTTTTTATAATAGTGGCGTTACTTGAGGTATTCTCCGCCATACTTGTATTCATTTTCAGGAACATACTCCATGTCGTGCTTGCGCTGTCGCTTCTTTTTGTATTCAATTCTGTGATGTTCCTTATACTGGGACAGCCGCTGCTTGCCTTGCTGCAGCTCTTCATAATGGTCGGAGGAATATCGACATACGTATTCGTTGGAGTTGCATCTGCAAGCTACTCAAAGTTCAAGGCCACCAACTACAAGGTGTTTGCAATAATATACCTTTTGATATTCATCCTGTTTTCCGCAAGGATAACGCAGGTGAGTGCGGTCTCCCTTCAGCAGAATGCAGTTTCCGGATCGCTGATAGCGCAATCCCTGAGCTCAAATGTAGGTATGCTGTATCTTCTTGCAATTATGCTATTCGGGACAGGCTTCGGGTCGATACTGCTTATGAGGAAGCTTGGTGAACACAAATGATTTTTGTTTATATGCTTGTATTGAGCGTGGCGCTCTTCGCCATAGGGATAGCTGGAGTAGTTGCAAGCAGAAACTTCCTGATAATGATGCTTTCCATTGAGATTGCAATAACCGCAAGCACACTTCTTGCGCTTTCCTTCTTCTATTTTGTCGCCAGCAATAACATAGTGATATTCCTGCTTACGATCTGGTCCATAGCCTCTGCTGAAGTCATGGCTCTTGTAGCATTCTACAGGTACATGGTAAAGGGAGAGATAAGCCTTGACATAAGAAAACTGTCAAAACTAAAAGAATGATCAAATGCTGACCATACTTGTAATACTGCCTCTTGCAATAGCCGCATTGCTTTCTCTGCTCATTGAAAAGCACAGCAAATATGTAAAATACATCGCGCTTGTAGCAAGCGTATTATCTTTGGCCCTTATACTAAATGCATTCTTAAATCCGGGCGAACTGCAAAGCGCAACATGGTTCAGTCTATCTGGTTATAACTTCGCATTAACAACCTCTACAATGCCCCTGAACATGCTGCTTCTGCTGATAGTCGGGATAATAACACCTCTCATAGTGTTGTATTCGATAGGATTCATGAGCCCGCCAAGCGAGCAATCAAGATACTATTCAGAATTGCTGGTGTTTGCGGCATCGATGATGCTTTTTGCAATGGCGGCAGACTTCATAACAATGCTGATAGGCTGGGAATTGCTGGGAATCACCAGCTACTTGCTGATAGGGTTCTGGTACAGGAGGGAGGGGACCGCAGAAGCGGCAAGAAAAGCGATAACAACAATACTTATAGGAGACATACTGATGTTCCTTGCGATTATTATAATCTGGAATGCATACCATACTTTCAGCTTTGCATTGCTGTTACAGCAGACTACCACAAGCATCGCCATGCCGATTGCACTAGTTCTTATAATATTTGCGGCATTTACAAAATCCGCGCAGTTTCCATTCCATGAATGGCTTCCAGATGCGATGAAAGGCCCCACGCCTGTATCCTCATTTTTGCATTCATCAACAATGGTAAAGGCAGGGGTATTCCTTGTTGCTGTGCTACTGCCACTATTTGCCGCTTATCATCTGTTATATATCCTATTGATATTTGGTATCATAACTTCGATACTCGGGGTTACGAATGCGCTTGCGGAATTGCAAATAAAAAGAGTCCTTGCCTATTCCACAATAGAGGATCTTGGATTAATGTTTGTGGCGTTGGGTCTGGGTTCTATTGCAGCAGCAATGATGCTGTTCGTGGCTCAAACTTTCTATAAGGCACTGCTTTTCATGAGTGCAGGCTCCATGATAAAGGCAAACAGAAATGAAGAGGACATGGAACAAGTATACAATTCATCTTCCTATCTAAAGCTGTTCATACCAACGGTAATAGGCGTCGTCTCCCTTGCCGGTCTGTTTCCACTTGCAGGGTTTTTCGGAAAAGAGGCAATAATCAACGTTGCAAACAACTTCGCCATATACGTGATTCTATTGGTCGTGGGACTGGCCAGCAATATCTACATATCCCGCTGGTTATTTGTGCCTCTGCATAAGAAAACGGACAGGAAAACAACAGAGGCGATTTCAAATTACAAGAATACTCCGATCTCGATGATGCTGCCAATATACATACTCGCAATTGTTGCGATTATCTCCGGATTTGTAATATACATGTATTTACCAACTTATCTCGGCCGGTATGGTGCAATACCATTTTCATTGAGTGCAATGAGCATTGTAATTTCTACGGTCGTTATAATTGCGGGATTCCTGATATCTTATATGTTATTCTATCGCAGAAATTATTCATCAATCGAGGAACAAAATATACTATACAAACTGCTATACAACAATTTGATAACTAATAGAGTTTATCTGTACGTTACAAAGCTTTTTTCGGCTATAGCAAAGATACTGGACTCATTTGACCATTCTTTATACAATTTAATCAAGGAGGGGGCACACAATGTGAATGCATTCGGGGATTTGATCAAAAAGTTAGAGACCGGAAATGCAAATACGTACATTGCAGCGTTCGTAATAGGCCTAATAATAATTGTAGCAATATTTGTTTTGTGATGTAGAATGTTACCACTTATACTGACAATGATAACGGTACCGATAATTGCACTAATCGCAGTAGCTATTGCTGAAAAGAAATACAGCAGAAAAATAATAATTGGCTCCACCCTAATAAATGTGCTAATAACTCTGTCGATATTCATCTCATCGGTTCTATCAGGAAGCGTAAACATTTCCGAGCAATATCCCTACATAAGCTCTCTTGGGATATCATTGGGTTTAAGGATAAATGTAATATCGCTGGTTCTACTCATAATGTCATCTGTAGTTCTCTTTGCAACAGCCCTTTCCGGAAATACCGAAAAGGAGTCAACTAAGCTCTCAAGCGCGCTAATAGCACTGTTCCAGATATCTGCAATCGGCCTGTTTGCATCAGCAAACTTATTCATCTTCTTCATATTCTGGGACATAGGCATAATTGCGCTCTTTTTCATGATAAACACCCTTGGATCTGCAAACAGAAAGGCAGCGTCAATCAATTTCCTTATATATGAGATATTGGCAAGCTCGCTTTTGCTTCTCGGGATAATGCTGATATACTTCTACACCCCATTGCACTCGTTTGACATATCCTACATAGCAAGCCACGCTTCAATGATACCCGCAGGAACGCAGTCAATAATATTCATAGTGCTTTTTGTCGCGTTCATGATAAACATGCCGGTTTTTCCAATGCACTTCTGGCTTCCCGACGCACATACAGAGGCATCAACGCAAGGGTCGATGCTGCTTTCAGGAGTATTTACCAAGTTTGGGGGATTCGGGATGCTTATACTTTTTTCTATATTGCCGATATCCTCAAAATATTCCGTTTACATAGCCGCACTAGCTGCAGTATCTGCTTTCTATTCGGTATTCGTATTGATGCGCCAGACAGACATAAAGCGCATAATCGCATATTCCACAATAGTCGAGATGGGCATAATACTTCTTGGCATTAGCACTGGAAACACATTCGGCACCTATGGCGCAACATATGCGATGCTCTCCCATGGGTTTGCAGTAGCACTGATGTTCTTGCTGGTTGGCGTAATAAAGCACCTGTTCGGAGAACGCAGCATTTCAGCACTAAAAGGCACGGTAATCAATGCTGCTTCTACAACATATGTGTTTCTTATCGGGGTGCTTGCAATGATAGGATTTCCGCTTACTGCAGGTTTCATCGCAGACATACTGCTATTCATAGGTTCATTGCAGGCATTTGGAATACTTGGCCTTGTACCTATATTTGCACTCGTATTCATGGGCGCGTTTCTTTATTTCGTGATCAACAAAAGCATGTTCTCCTCAGGGGAATATTCGCAAACGGTTGATTATATCACATTGGAGCAGAAAATAGGCTATGTGGTCTTTCTGTTTTTCATATTTCTTTTCGGCGTATTGCCTTTCACGATTCTGAACCTGGTAAAATTGTAGATGATGAAAAATGTTCCAAATAGGCACGTATATTACTAGCATTATATTGTTCTGCGTAGCTGGCCTAATAGCGAACGGAATATATTCATCTTTCTCGAAAAACAAGAGGAAAGTATTCATTGCAAGTGCAACACTTCTTGTAATTATTTCAGCTTCTGCCGCTTATCTGCTTCTAGCAAATTACAATTCAACAGTATTCAATCTAATCCACATATATCCGTTCTCGTCGCTTTTCATAGCTTTATTCTCATCAACGATGCTGCTTGTGAACATGCTCTCATATGTTCGGGCAAAAGACTATCTTGACCTTTCGCTTCTGCTAAGCCTTTCATTTACAGGTGCATTTATAGTCGCAACTGCAATATCAATTCTTTCAATATTTGTTGGTTTGGAACTTCTTGCAATAACAACCGCATTCGCAGTGCTGTTTGAAGGGAATCACAGGATAGAGGCCGCAATCAAGTTCTTCATACTAAGTTCAGTCTCCGTCGCTGTATTTGCATTTGCACTTGCATTGCTTCTGCCATACAATGCCCAACTCACCCTTACACCTGCAATCCAAAATCCTAATCTTAATGGAACCGTTATTGTGCTTCTCTCAATGGCATTGTTTGCATGTGCATTCGGTTTTGAGGCATCGCTGTTTCCTTTTAACCTATGGGTGCCAGACGTATACGAAGGCGCCCCTACGTACATGACATCAATGCTCGCAGGAATAAACAAGAAGGTCGCATTTGTTGCGCTCATAGAGGTATTCTTCTTTGTATTCTTCGCATACAAGTCGACATTCTCGCTGATTTTTATGGCATTGGCGATATTGACAATGTTCTTTGGAAATCTCATAGCGCTGGTGCAGAAAAACGTAAAAAGACTTTTTGCATATTCCTCAATATCGCAGGCCGGCTACATACTTGTCGGAATTGCCACTGTAACTCAGTTTGGTCTGGAAGCAAGCATATTCTACATAGTTGCACACGCATTCATGATAATAGGGACATTTGCGATAGTGATGTGGCTTGAATCAAAGAACGTAAAGACAATAGAGGATTATACTGCGCTCGATTCAAGAAACAGATTCGCTTCAGCATCACTGACAATATTCATGCTTTCAATGGCAGGCATACCGCCATTAATGGGATTTGCAGGGAAGTTCCTGCTGTTCTCAAGCGCCATAAATGCGAATATGGTTTTGCTTGCAGTGGTCGGAGTGGTAAACAGCTTTATTTCGATATACTACTATGCAAAGATCATAAACTCAATGTATTCGAAAAAGCAGGAAAAATCTCTAAAGATGGAGCCGTACTTAGTGGCGGCGATAGTGATATCCCTTGCCGTAATAATCATGTTCGGGATTTATCCACAGCCCATGATAAGTGCCGCTGCGGCAGCAGCCAGGGCAATTCTTGGTTCATAAGCATTAAGACATAATGTTAAAAAGCATATTTACAATATTCATACTGTTTTTCATGACAGAAGTTTTTATAATCGGAATGGTAGCAACCACACTGGTAACAGTAGCACTAGTACCGGAGGCCATTAAGGCCTTAAAAACACGAAATACCAGGGACATCTCATGGTACTGGCTCATCATAGCAAACGTCGGGTCCATTTTCTATACAATATACGGAGTAATACTGCCCTCATTGCCGATTATCATATCAAGCGTCGCAAACGTCATACTATTGTCTGTACTTCTAATTTGCAAAATAGAATTCCACTAAGAAAGCAATACAAACCTTACAATCTTTAATTTTGTCTGTGGCGTTACATTAAATTTATAATAGCCAGAAAAAGTTTCATACACCTGTTTTTCTGTTCTGTAAGATTCATGGCCTACCTTATCCTCTTCTGCCAATTTTCCAAATGAAGTCTCTTTTACAGAAATCACCTTTGCTTTTGCAAATTCAATCCCATTGTTCCTGCATAATGATAATTCATCCCCAACAGAAAGATCTTTATCGTCATTGACCCTCCAGGTAGCAGTTTTCTTGCCGCTAAGCACGAGATCAGGAAGCCCTTCCCAGAACTTCAACCTTTTCATTTCACAAGACCCCTAAGGAAGAACCTCTTGAGCATGAGGCTTGGCCTGTCCATGTCTCCGTATTTACTGAAGAACTCCTCCGCACCGAACATCTTTGAGAGCTTAAGGAATACCTCAAAGTTGCTCACCTTAAGGTTGGAGTAGTAATTATGCAGGAAATTGTGCATTCCTAGGTCAAGGCTGTACTTCCTGCGCCATTCCCTGTCATAGCTGTTCAAAGACGCGCCTGTCTTGATGTTTTTGCCTATTACACTGGCAAGTATCTTAGCGCATGCACCACCGAATATTATTCCTCCTCCAGTAGTTGCCTTCACCTGGCCAGCAGCATCACCCACCAGCATTACATTATCCTTAACTGTTGCTGACCTCGTGGTAAGTGGTATTATGCTTGCATAGCCGTTGAGCCTTTTTGAGCCTTTGAGCATCCCATCAAGCATTCCGCTCTGCAAGAACTTGGAATATGCGGTTGTACTGGTTATCTTTGCCCTGTCGCTTATCCCTATGCCGATCTCAACTTTACTTTTTGAGTACGGGCATGACCACCCGAAGAACCTGTAAGCTATCTGGTTTGAGAAGAAAAGTCCGGCCATGTTGGAGTCGCTTATCACAGCATTCTCATATTCAGCCTTGTAAGTAAGCACATACTCCTTAATGGCAGGGAATGAAAACGCCGCTGCCACTGTTGATACTGCACCATCGGCTCCAACCATTATTGTGCTCCTATCAGAGGCAATTTCCTTAAGCTCATTCCTGTCGAATTTTCTGCCAAGCGTCACCTTTGCACCAGCCTTTACTGCGGCCCTCTTGCAAAGCTCTGCAAGCATTCTCCTGTCAACAACATAAGCCATGGTCTTCGTTGCCTTTACACGAAGCTTTTCCTTTCCTGCATGCAATGTGGCTCCGTCAAGCGTGTTTACTATGGTGTGCTGCGGATCAATTCCTATCCTGCCAAGCCCGCTGACAGAGAAAATGCCCGATGCCTTTGATGCACCATCAGATACTGATTTCTTGGCATCATATACCTCAACATCTATGTTGTTGCCCGCAAGCTCCTTTGCCAGAGTCAGTCCCACAACGCCTGCACCAATTACCATTATCTTTTTATCCATGATAACCGCTAGAAGTATTTTGATTAATATATAAACCTTTCCATATAAATATTATGTATTACGGTGATAATACGTCTGCTAAAATCGCAAAACCCAACAAGATAACAGG